>CAZIXH010000461.1:0-5443 GCA_964543055.1 uncultured bacterium | reverse complement strand
CAGAATGAGAACCCGCTGCATGCTCACCTTACCTCGAAACAAAAACCGTAGCGATCCTTGGTAAGACCATATTTCTGGGCTTCCAGGATCCGAACCTGGGTTAGCTGCGGCAAAATATCCTCTACGCTGACCAGGCTGGCCAGGGCCAGATCCTCGCTGCGGCCCGTTCGGTAGAGTTGCTTGCCGAAATCGGACTGTACGAGCGATTCCTGCGGGTCGGGGAAAGACTTGAGCAGGGCTGTGGCCAGCCGTGCCCCCTCCTGCAAGCCGCCCCATTGGCCCAGCGCCTGGTGCAGACGGCGAGCGATAAACCCCGCCGCTACCGTGTTGGCCAGGCTCGGCTCCAGTCGGGCCTGGGTGGCGGCGACCACAGTATCTATCTGCTTTTCAATGGCATACCCAACGGCATGGCGGGCGTTGCGGAAGTATGCCAGCACGCTTTGCGGAGGCACAGCCTCGAGCGACTCCGCCAACGGCTTGGCCAGCAACACACATTTTTGCCCTTCGAAGCGCTGCTTGCTCAGGGCCTGCAACGAAAGGCCGTTGTGGAAGCCTTCGGGGGGGAGGCCCTCCTCCTCCCCCAGGAGTACGCCGCCGTCCTCCGCCAGAATGCGAGCGGCCCGCACGCTCTTGGCAATCCAGACCTCTTTGGCACCGGCAGCAAACAATAAGCCCACTGCACTGCCAAAAAACACATCTACCAGCAGCACCGGTTGCGTGTAGGGCGGGTTGGGAACCAGATCTAGCCGAATCGTCACGAAGTAAGGGCCTCCCTCAAAGCGCCAGGCGCCTGTCCTGCGGCATTATAACGAAGAGCTGCTAGAGGCCGAAGCCCGTAGGCTATCTGTTTCCAGTAGGGTCTTTTGGGCCATGCAAAGGTAGCAAGCGCTTTTACCCCTGCAAGTAGCTTTGTATCTCCGTGCCCGCTCAGAACCACTCGCTGCGGAAAAAAACTTGCGGCTAACTCCGGGGTGTGGCCTTGGTGAGCAACGCGCAAAATGGCGGTGGGAGGTGGGTGGTTAGTTTACAGCTATCAGAAATTACTTCCCACTCCCCACCTCCTTGGGTCTGCAAGGTGATCAGGTGACGATAGAACTGAGTGCAATGTATGGCAACTTCTAGCTGCGCAAGAGCAGCACCGGGCCTTCGCCCACCGGGGGTAGATCGGCTAGGCTTTCCAGGCCGAACATTTCCAGAAACCGGTCGGTGGTTCCGAACAGCTTGGGTCGTCCGACGGCCTCTTTTTCGCCCACCACCTGTACTAGCTGGCGCTCCAACAGCCCATCCAGAACCCCCTCCACGCTCTTGCCCCGCAGGGCTTCCAGCTCGGCCCGGGTGAGGGGTTGCTGGTAGGCCAGCAAAGCCAGTACCTCGAGGGCTGCCTTGGAGATGCGCGGGGGGGTAGGGCGCAACACCTGCTCGACCGCCGTCAGGTGCAGGGGATGTACCACCAGCCGCCAACCCCCCGCCACGCGCTCGAGCTGCACTCCTGACTGGCCGCCGGCCAGGTCGTGCTCGAGGGCCACAATGGCCCGGGTAAGGGCCTCTTCGCTGCCCAGAGGGCTCAGGTCGCTCAGGGACAATGGCTTGCCTGCCGCAAACAATACGGCCAGAATCTGGGCTTTGAGGGTTTGGGTGTCCATAGCAAATATGAGAGATGTGGTTATTTCACCACCGTTCTCACTTCCCGTGGCTATACTAGAGCGAGTATGCCAACCTATCAATACAAGGCCAGGGATCGTCAGGGGCGGTTGGTCAATGCCGTTATTGAAGCCGAGGATATGCGCACGGCGGCCCGTAACCTGCGCGAAAAGGGCTTGTTCATCGCCGAAATCAAGGAGCCCGGCAAGGGTTTGCAGGCCGAAATCAAACTACCCGGTCTGGAACCCCAGCCCGGCCTCAAAGACCTCGCCATCTTCAGCCGCCAGCTGGCCACCATGCTCAATGCGGGTCTGCCCATCGTACAAGCCCTGGCAATCCTGGAGCGTCAGACCGAGAAAAAGAAGTTCCAGGCCATGCTCAAAGAAATCCGCACCGAGGTGGAGGGCGGGGCCAACTTCAGCGAAGCCCTGAGCAAACACAAGCTCTTTAGCCGCCTTTACATCAACCTAGTGCGGGCAGGCGAGACCTCGGGTACACTCGATGCCATTCTAGACAGGCTGGCGACCTTCCTGGAAAACGAGCTGGCCCTGATTGGCAAAATTCGCTCGGCCCTGACCTACCCGGCCATTGTGTTCGTCTTCGCAGTGGGCGTAACCTACTTCCTGCTCACCGGCATTGTGCCGCAGTTTGCTCAGATCCTGACCGGCCTGGGTTCGGAGCTGCCTCTCCTGACCCGTGCCCTGATGGGCATCTCCGACTTTCTGCGCCAGGGCACTATTTTTATCGTGCTGATAGTAGTGGCGCTGTTTTTTGCCTACCGGGCCTACTACCGAACCGATAAGGGCCGACACCAGATAGACCAGATCAAGCTCAAGCTGCCGGTGTTTGGCAACCTGATGAAGAAGAGTGCGCTGGCCCGCTTTTCACGCACCTTCGGCCTGCTGATTTCTAGCGGTGTGAATATCGTGGAGGCCCTGGACATCACCAAGGGCACCGCCGGGAATGCCATCGTGGAGGATATCCTCGAGCAGACCAAAATTGCTATCCAGGCTGGTGAACCGGTTTATACCACCATCCAGGCCCACCCACAGGTGTTTCCTCCCATGGTTAGCTCGATGGTGGCCATCGGCGAGGAAACCGGTGCGCTCGATACCATGCTCACCAAAATTGCCGACTTCTACGAGCGCGAGGTAGACGAGGCGGTGAGCGCCCTGACCGCCGCCATCGAACCCCTCATGATCATCTTCCTGGGCTTTATTGTGGGCGTGATTGTGGCAGGGATGTTCCTGCCGCTGTTCAAAATTATCGGGACGCTTTCATCGCAATAATGCGCTCGGCCACTTCGGTAGCTACCGGCATCACCGACAACCGGTTGCCCCGGCGAAGCAAAATAAGCTCGTCGGGGCTGAACTTTTCCCGCAAGAGCTCGAGGGTGAGCATTTGTTTGTACTTCTCTACGAAGCCCACCCGCACCGTCCACCAGCGCGGGTTGTCTTTGGAACTGGTGGGGTCGTGGTAGGGCGACTGTGGGTCGAATTGACTGGGATCGGCCAGATTGGTTTCCAGAACCCGGCAGAGCCCCACGATGCCGGGAGGTTCGGTGCTGGAATGATAAAAGAAAGCCAGGTCTCCTACCTGCATGGCCCTGAGAAAATTACGGGCCTGGTAGTTGCGTACACCGTCCCAGATGGTGGTTTTTTGTTTTTTCAGGTCGTCTATGCTGAATACGTCGGGTTCCGACTTGAGCAGCCAGTAGTTCATATAAGGCCAGTTTAGCCTTAGCAGAACCTTATACAACTTTAGCCAGATACCCAACCTTCAGCAATGCACAAGATGGGAGTGGTCGACAGGAGTTAGGTTGCGGTTTTCAAGCGACTCCTGTTTACTTCTTCAACGTTCCCATATCAGGTGAAGTGTTCAGCTTGGGATGGTATCACTCTGATAAGCTGTGGTCGTGACCCTGAACCTTGGCAAAAAGCCCCTCAAGCCTTCGTCCCGTCCGGCTTCTGCCGAACCGGCCCGGACTGCTCAGGAGCTACAAGCCCGGCTGGGAAAGGAAAAGGTTTTGCTCGAGCTTGCCCAGCGGCGCAACTACTCCTACGACGGGATTGCCATGGGCGTGACGCCCGCACTGGTGGTGCTGCCGACCTCCACTGCCGAGGTGGTGGAGGTGGTGCGGTTTGCCAACCAGGTGGGCCTGCCTGTAGTGGCCCGCGGCGCGGCCAGCGGCCTTTCGGGAGGGGCAGTTCCGATTCAGGAGTCCATCGTGGTGTCTTTTACCCGCATGACCGGCCTGCAAATTGACCCCCAGGCCCGTATCGCCACAGTGCAGCCGGGGGTGGTCACGCTGCAGATCAGCGAGCAGGCCAGACCCTACGGGCTCTGGTACCCGCCCGACCCGGCCTCCTTTCGCACCAGCACCATTGGGGGCAACCTGGCCGAAAACGCCGGAGGCCCGATGTGTTTCAAGAAGGGCGTGACCGGCGATTATGTGGTGGAGCTCGAGTTCGTGGACTTTGTCGGACAGGTGCACCGCCTGCGGCGGGAGGCCTACGACCTGGTGGGCCTGCTGGTGGGTTCCGAGGGCACGCTAGGGCTTATCACCGAAGCCAAGCTGCGCCTGGAGCCCATCCCCCGCTATACCCGCACCCTGATGGCGATTTTTGCCGAGGTAGGGCAGGCTGCCGAGGCCGTTTCGGAGGCGATTGCTGCCGGAGCGGTGCCGAGCAAGCTCGAGTTCGTGGACAACGGTTGCATCAATGCCGTAGAGGACTACCTGAAAATGGGCCTCCCGCGTGAGGCTGCCGCTATTTTGCTGGTGGACACCGATGGCGACGACCCCGTCATGGTGGAAGAGGAGCTCAACTGGGTATCCGAAGCCTGTCGGAAGCACGGCGCTACCGTGCGGGTGGCGCAGACAGTGGCCGAGAGCGAGGCCCTCTGGAAGGCCCGGCGCTCCATCTCGCCCGCCATTGGGGCGGTCAAGCCCAAGCGCATGAACGAAGACATTGCGGTGCCGCGCTCGAGCCTGCCTGAGGTGGTGCGGGCGATCGAAGCGCTGGGCCAGCAGTTCGGCCTACGGGTGGTGCAGTTTGGGCATATTGGCGACGGCAACCTGCACCCCAACGTGCTCTACGACCCCAGGGTAGAGCCTGAGGAAAAGGTCTGGGAGCTTCTTCACGAGATTGCCCGGGTGGCCCTGCGGCATGGAGGGGTTTTGTCCGGTGAGCACGGTATCGGCATCATGAAGCGCGACTTCATGAGCGAGGCGGTAGACCCAGGGACGCTGGGGGCGCTGCGTTCAGTCAAGGCTGCGTTCGACCCGCACCGGCGCCTGAACCCCGGCAAAGTGTTGCCTGAAGCAAATTCACAGCCGCACTGAGCTTCGATGCTGAAACCATGAAGCAAATACTCTGGCTGGGGTTTTTCTTGTGGTGGGGCGCTCTGGGCCTGGCCCAAACTCAAAAGCAATTCTCGGTAGGGCCCGCCCTGGCAGTTGAGCCATTGATTGTTGCTGAACAGGCCCAGGGGCCAGCCCGAGAACCCGAACGACCCGCCTGGGATCGGCTGTTGCTGGGCCCTGCGCCAGAGGGCTTTCGGGGGCTGGCGATTTCTGCCAGGCTGCTGGCCTGGAGTGTGCCCTGGACGCTGGCAGGCTCCACCGTGGGGCTCTTGAGTGAAGACCCCTGGCAGCGCTCGTTCTGGCTCACCAACTCGGTCTGGGCCGCGGTTAACTCCGGCATTGCCCTGGTAGGGCTGCTGGGCCCCGAGCCCACGAGACCGTACTAGATGTCGTATGCCGTCTTCTGCTTGAAAAACAAACAGAACAAGATGACGTATG
>CAZIXH010000460.1:0-3990 GCA_964543055.1 uncultured bacterium | reverse complement strand
GGGTGTCCTGGTACTGCTTCGCCAACAGATTGCAACCATCCTTGGTACAGACCCCTTCCTCTTCGAGCTTAGCCTGGTAGCTCAAGTACAGGGGCTTCTTGGCCGCAATCCGGCGGTACATGTCGGGCTGGGTGAAGCTGGGTTCATCGGTCTCGTTGTGTCCGCGTTTGCGGTAGCCGATCAGGTCAATAAACACATCGCGCTTGAACTCCTTGCGGAATTCCATGGCCAGCTCCACCACCCCCACCAGCGCCTCGGGGTCTTCGGCGTTGACATGGAAGATGGGGGACTCGAGCATCTTGGCGATTTCGGTGGAGTAGCGCCCGGCAGTGTATTCGTGGGGCTCGGTAGTAAAGCCCACCTGGTTGTTCAGGATGATGTGCACCGCACCCCCCACGGTGTAGGCCGGAATCCCCGAGATATTCAGGGTTTCTTGCACAATGCCCTCGCCAATAAAGGCGGCGTCTCCGTGAACCAGCAGCAACATACCCTTTTCGCGCTTGCGATCGCCAAAGCGGTCTTGCTTGGCACGGGTTCGGCCCATAGCCACTGGCGCTACGAACTCGAGGTGTGAAGGGTTGAAGTTGAGAGATAGGTGTATGTTGCCGTAGGGGGTTGGCAGGTCGTTGGAGTAGCCCAGATGGTACTTCACATCACCGTGGTAGCCCTCGGGGAAGTGCTCCTCAAACTCCAAAAAAATGTCCCGCATGGGCTTTCTAACCACATTTGCCAGCACGTTCAGACGGCCCCGGTGGGCCATCCCCATCACCACCTCCACCACTCCATGTTTGGCCGCGTTCTCGAGGGTCAGATCTAGCAGGGGAATCAGGGACTCGGTGCCTTCCAGGCTGAAGGTCTTGGCCCCCAGATATTTCTTCTGCAAAAACTCCTCGAACAGCGTGGCTTGCATGAGCCGCTCGTGGATTTTTCGTTTCTGCTCCGCCGTGGGCCGGGTAAACCCTGCGGCCAGGCGTGCCTCAATCCAGTTACGCACCGCCGGATCGTCCAGGTGGCCGTACTCGATGCCCACCGTACCGCCGTAGCGAGCTCTGTACTGCTCCAATACTGCCCGCAAGGTAGGCGCTCCCAACTCCGCCGGCACCGGACGATCCAGATCGGCTTCGCTCAGGCCGAAAAAACTGGGATCCAGTTCGGGTGGGGTCCGGCGTTCACGTTCCAGAGGGTCAATCCGCGCTACCAGATGACCACGTTCTCGATAAGTACGCAAAAAGCGAACCGCCCGCAAGAAAAACGAGGCCAGTTCAGAGACTGAGGCCCCGTCCAACGGTTCTCGCTGGCCCGCCGCCCCATTTCCGCCGATAGGCTCGGCCTGAACGGCATGGAAATAACTTGACCATTCAGCAGGAATGGACGCCGGGTTTTGCTCATATTCCTGGTACAAAGCCTCCAAAAAGGCCAGGTTCGAACTGTCTACTGCGCGTTCCATACTCACGATTCAATAGTCTACTAGGTTCATTGCAGACAAAACGTGTCAAGAGACAATGAGGGGCTCTTGAAAGCCTTTTCTCAGGCTCTTTTCGAGTTGATAGCCGATACTCAGCAGTCTGTTACCAACCAATTACCGGCACAGAACTGGTCAAAAGCTCTTCAGTACGGGGTCATTGTGGATGGTGGATCACTGATCGCTGTAAATCTTGTTCTGAACAGCGAAAATCTTTACAAGTCACTCCACTGTACCTGCAAGACAAAAAGCAATACAACTCCGTGGCCGCTTGCAAGTTAGGCTTTTGACTAAAAGCCTGCAAGCCTTGATTACAAACCTGTGTCTTTACAACAGTTCGCTAAATCAAGGTGTCAATCTGCGCCGCCGCCTCGAGGTCCAGCGACGTAACCCCCCCCGCCGAGTGCGTCACATAGGCCACCTTGGCCTTACCCCACATGATTTCCAGACTGTCGGGATGATGGTCAGTTTTTTCGGCGTGCAGCGCTACCTTGACTGCAAAAGCCACACCCTCCGCATAAGTATCAAACGTGAAGCTTTTCTCGATTCTACCTCCCACCAGCATCCACCCTGGAAGATCTTGCAAACCATTCCGAATTTCCTCTTCGTTTAGTTTGATGACCATAGAACCCCTCCTTTGCCTGCAAACCCCAGATGCCCCTGAAGCATCCCCATCATTTTTTATCGTTTGCAAGACCACAAAAAAGTGTGCTATACTCCCCGTTGGCGCTTTTTTTGGGTGGTTTCCCCGAGCCGCCCAAACAAAAGCAAATCAAATCTGCAACGGCGTTGGTAGGCGCTGGTGCAAAATGGAGAAAGCAGTGTTCAAGACGTTTGTTCCTGAACCCAAAGAACCCGGTTGGGTTCTGATTGACGCCGAAGGCCAGTCCATCGGACGGGTGGCTTCCAAGATTGCAGCGGTGTTGCGAGGCAAGCACAAGCCCGACTTCACCCCCAACATGGCCACGGGCGATTGTGTGGTGGTCATCAATGCCGATAAGGTGCTCCTGAAGGGCTCCAAACCCCGTACCAAGGTCTATACCCGCTACTCCGGCTACCCCGGTGGCCTTAAGCGCACCGTGGGCGCGGTGATGCTGGCCGAAAAGCCGGTCAAGGCCGTGGAGCATGCGGTCAAGGGTATGCTTCCCAAAGGTACCCTGGGCAATACCATGTTCCGCCGTCTCAAGGTCTATGCTGGAGCAAGCCATCCCCATGCGGCCCAGAAACCCGTCAAGATGGAGGTCGAATAATGGAACAGTATTACGGCACGGGCCGTCGCAAAACCAGCGTAGCACGAGTTTTCTTGCGCCCCGGCAGTGGCAAGGTCGAGGTCAACGGCGTGGCATTTGCCGACTACTTCGGTGGTCTGGTCAAGGCGGTGTCGGCTCTGGAACCCTTGCGCCGGGTGGATGTGAGCAACCGCTTTGATGCCTACATCACCGTGGAAGGCGGTGGCAAGGCCGGACAGGTAGACGCCATCCAGCTCGGCATTGCCCGCGCCCTGGTCAACTACAATGGCGACTTGCGAGCTAAGCTCAAGCCTGCAGGGCTGCTCTCGCGCGATCCCCGCGAAGTCGAGCGCAAGAAGTACGGCAAGCACAAGGCCCGCCGTGCACCGCAGTACAGCAAGCGCTAGGTATTTGCCCCTGAGTCTCCACCCTTTGGGCGGCTCCACCCCTTGGGTGGGGGCTTTTTTTGCCTTGAGCCGAAGGCGTATCCTGGGGCATGGACAAAGCTGAGTTGAAGCGAATCGTGGATGCCAACGACTGGCTCTGGGAAAAGTGGTGGTCTGCCTTGCAGGAGCTATCCCTCGAGCAGTCCCGTCAAGAGGTCGGGGGTTCTTTCCCCAGTGTGTTGGCTACCACGGCCCATATGGTTGGGGCCGAAGCGGTCTGGCTCGAGCGGCTCCTGGGCAACCCAGCGGCCAGCTTTCCGGCAAGCCCAAGCGACATTGGGGGCTTGTACAAATCCTGGCAACTGATGGCATCCAGGAGACAGGACTGGCTCGCCACCGCTGATCCCGAGGCCAGGATCACCTATAACTTTACCGGCGGGACCGCCACCAACAGTGTTAGCGAGATTGTGCTGCACTTTACCACCCACGCCCACTTCCACCGAGGCCAGTTGGCCAGCCAGTTCAGACTGCTGGGCCTGAAGCCCCCTTCGGTGCATTTGATCGGGTTCTTCCGACTTTGAGCTTTTCCTCAACGAATACTACCTGAGCTGCCATTTCTGACACACCTGTTAGCATCCGATACAACCCCTGGTTGGTTCGTCAATGGGTTCACCGCCAGATACTTTGAGCATAGCCTGCCCATACCTCGACGATGCTGCGAAACCCCACAGGTGGTACAAGGTAGCCTGGTAATACCAAATCTGCCCAGAAGTGACCCATAAGCGATATACAAGTCCCTCGGACGCGCCCCCTGGCGCGGCAAGTGAGGGGCGCGTTTAGCGCCGCTCACGCGCAGAGTTGGTATAACAAACACCGGGTCGGGGATGGTATCTTGCCCCTAGTCACCTTGGCA
>CAZIXH010000459.1:0-3227 GCA_964543055.1 uncultured bacterium | reverse complement strand
GAGCGGGGGCCGGGGCGGCGGAAGCGGGCTGTGCCGCTGGTGGTGGAGCCAGCCGTTATAGAAGAGCCCAAAGACTCCGAAGAAGATACGGAGCCGAAAGCACGTAGCGTTCCTATTGAGGCGCTCGAGCTAAACAAAATTATGTGCGCCATTCGGCAGGTGTTCCAGGCCCAGGGGCCGCTCGAGCGCGACGAGGCGATAAAGGCCGTGGCGCGGGAACTGGGCTACAACCGGACGGGGCCGCGTATACAGGAGGTGCTGGACGCCGCCCTGCGGACGGCGGTGCGGCGGGGCATTCTGGAAAACCAGGGCGGGACGCTGCGGCTGCTGGTGCGCTCGGTGGAGGGCTACCGGCGTGAATTTCTAAAGGAACAGTTCCTGAGCGCCCTGGGCGGGCGGCAGTGGACCGAGCGCGAGGAAGCCATTCGGGCCTTTGCCCGCTGGCTGGGCTTTGCCCGCACGGGCAGGGCCATCGAGGAAACGGCCCGCTCGCTTATAAACGGCCTCCTGCGCGAGGGGCGGCTTCAGGCCGAGGGAAGCCGGGTTCGGCGGGTGGGGTAGGGTTGGCAATTGTGCATCTGATATGGACAGATGATATTACAGATAATATCATTTAGGGGAGCGGTAGATGGGTTGGCTCGAGAAGCTCTTAGAAAAAATGCGCCGTCTGCCGCCCGAGATGCGTTATGAGGAAGTGGAACGGGTGCTGCGGGCATATGGCTTTGCCGAGGAGCGTGCCAGAGGAAGCCACCATATCTTTCGGCACCCGAATGGCCGGATGCTGACCGTTCCCAAGCACAGGGGTCAGGTGGTCAAAACCGCTTACCTCAAGCAAGTTCTAAAGGCCATAGAGGAGGAGGGACAATGAAAAAGGAGCTTGGGCGCAAGCCTTTGGATTACTACCTGGGTCTGCGCTACCCGGTTACGCTGGTGCCCGAGAAGGAAGGGGGCTACACCGCACTTATCAGCGACCTGCCGGGCTGTGTTTCGGTGGGCGAGACCCCAGAAGAAGCCCTGGCTATGATCGAGGAGGCCCGTCAGTTGTGGCTCGAGGTGGCCTACGAGCACGGCGACGAAATTCCTCTGCCCTCCACCGAGCGCAGCTACGGTGGCAAGGTGCTGGTGCGGATGCCCCCTAGCCTGCACCGCCGTCTGGCTGAAGGGGCCGAGGCCGAGGGGGTGAGCCTGAATCAGCATATTGTGGGTTTGCTTTCGGAGGCCAGTGCCCTGCGTGTGGTGCAAAACGAACTTAGAGGTTTGCGGGAGTGCGTGCTCACCCTTCAACAACGTATGGACAACTGGGACGCCTACCGCTTTGAATACCGAAGTCAGCAGTCGGGGTTTTTTGCGGAGTACTCGCGTGTGGAAGTGAACGGCTATGCCATCCAAGGTTAGCAAATCCAAACTACCTACCCCCGAGCAGTACAACCATTTTGTGAACGGCCTGGAGCTGCGGAGGGTACGGCTAATAGAGGCCAGCGTACAAGCCCTGGAAGCCAGCCCTAACCCGGCCCGTAGCCAAGTGGGGCTCGAGGAAAGCTATAGCTACCGGCCAGAGGAGGATGGTTTCGAGGCAGTAGGCAAGTTCAGGTTGGTTGTAGTAGACCAGGATAATCTGGCAGAGCAGGGTAGCATTGAGGTTAGTTTTGGTTTTCGGTACTCGAGCGAGCTCCAACCCGAAGCCGAAGGCTTTGCTGGCTACTTCGACGTGTTCAAAGAAATCAACCTGCCCATTAACATGTGGCCCTTTGCCAGAGAATTTATCCATAACACCATGGCCCGCATGGACTGGCCGCCGTTCACCCTGCCCCTGCGAAAGCTTGCACCAGAGGGCCGCAGGAAAGCCCCTGTAAAAACCCGCTCAAAATAGAGTGTGCTTCACAATGATGGAGCTATGCGGGGTTGAGAGTCCTTCTGGATGGAGGGCCACTGCTCTGTCCAGGACATAGCTTTCTGGAAGCCAGATGGCTCAAAATTTAGGTTAAGAGCGCTCTAATCCCCCTGGTAACGCCCCAGCAACCGGTGGTGAATCTGCCGGGTGAGCCACCACACCCCCAGCACCACCGCCGGAATGGCCAGCCCGGCAGCCAGCTCGGGCGAGAGGGGCAGGCCCGCTTCCTTGCCCGCTTTGAACAGGTAGTACAGCAGGCCCACCACGTAGTAGGAAATGGCCGCAATGGAGAGGCCTTCCACGGTGCGCTGGAGCTGGTACTGCATCTCCTGGCCACGCCGGAGCTTGTTCAATAGTTCCTGATTTTGCGTCTCCAGGGCAATGTCTACGCGGGTGCGCAGCAGCGCCCCGGCCCGCTCGATGCGCTGGGAGAGGGCCGCCAGCCGGTTTGCGGTGGACTCTACGGTGGCCATGGCCGGGCTGAAGCGGCGCTGCAAGAACTCCCCCAGGGTCTGGGTGCCGGGGATGGGGGTCTCGCGCAGCTCGGCCAGGCGGGCCTGCACCAGGGCGTGGTAGGCGGCGCTGGCGCTGAAGCGGTAGCTGTGCTCGGCGATGGCGTGCTCGACGCGGGCCGCCAGGGCCTCGAGCTCGTCCAGCAGGTCAGCATCGGCCTTGTTGGCGTCGCGGATGCGGGCGGTAATCTGGGCCAGGGCCTGCTCCGACTCCAGCAGCATGGCCCGCAGGCCCCGCGCTACCGGAAAGCCCAGCAGGGCCATCATGCGGTAGGACTCGATTTCCAAAAGCCGGGCGGCAATGCGGCCTGCGCGGGTCTCGCTGGTGTCCGGGGGGGCTACCACCACCATGCGCTCGAAGCCGTTTGGGCGCAGGCGAAAGTCGGTTATGGCGCAGCTATGCCCACCCCGGCCCATCACCGAGGCCACCACCGGCCCGCCGCCAAACCAGGGGCGGGCCAGCTCCAGGGCTTTTTCCACCGGCCCCTCGAGCATCACCAGCTTGACCGCCGAGAGGGTGCGGCCCGGAATCCCCCGCAGCCAGCCCGCATCCACCACCAGGTGGCCCAGCAGGTCGGTCTCGGGGGTGATCTCGAGGTTCGGCAGGTTCTGCACCAGGGTATAGGTGCTGAACTCGGTGTGCCGCTCCCAGCGCAAGGAACCCCCACTCAGGCGCAGCCGCAGGTAAGTACCGGCGAGCTGGTCGAGCTCGAGTTCCCCCAGGCCCGCCAGGCGGCGGAGATGTTCCAGTTCTTCTTCACGGCTCACCCCTTCGTGCCGCACCGCCACCTGCACCACCAGGGCGGGCAGGCGGATGCGGGGGG
>CAZIXH010000458.1:0-5083 GCA_964543055.1 uncultured bacterium | reverse complement strand
ATGCCATTATCCAAAACATAGACGGGAGGCACTTAGATGCTGATTAATAGCTCGAGCAGGTGGGTGGTGCGCCCTTCGATGCTTTTGGGCGGGTTGCTGCTGGTCTTGGTGGCGGGGTATTGGGCCTTTAGCCGGGCTTTTGGCTATATCGGCTACTATCCGATTTTGATTGGCGAGGTCGCCATGCTTGCTGGCGTGGCGCTGGTGGTCTGGTCGGGGGGATTTCGCTTTCCCCGTCAGCTTTCAGCCTGGCTATTTGTGTTTGTTTTCCTGTTTGGCCTGGGCCAGATCATCTACTCGGCCTGGTTTTTGGAACAGCCTCCACTGGAAGTTATCCGCAGTTTCGCCACACTCTACTACGGGGTGTACGGGTTTTTGGCCTATTTTGCCGCCCGAAAGCTGTTGGTATTGCTGGATGACCACACGCTGGCGCGGCTGATGTCCAAAATGGCCTGGGCGGTTTTGTTGGGCATGAGCATCTCGATTGCCGGCTTTATTTTCCTGGTGGAATTTTTGCCGTTCTTTCCGCAAACCACCGTGCCCATTCTGACGTACAAGCCTACCGATGCTATTATTCCGCTGCTATTTTTTACCGTGATGTGGGTACGAGGCTATTTACCACCGGCTTTCATGGCCTGGATTCTGGCCCTGGTAGCTTTCGCAGCGGCCCGCAGTCGCTCATCCCTGGCAGCTTATATCGCTGGTTTTGTTTTGCAGGGGCCATTCAAGATTCGCAGCCTGTGGTTGATAGTGGCGGTGTTTGTAGCAGTTAGCATGCTGGCAATATTCGATGTGCGGATCAGCCTGGGATACCGGGAGATCAGCATTAACCAACTGGCAGCCAATGCTTTGTTTTTCCTCGAGCCAGACCAGGCTGGACAGCTCGACAGCACCACCACCCAAAACGCCAACTGGCGCTCGGCCTGGTGGACCGCCATCTGGAATGAGGCCGTGGTCAATGAATACTACTTTATGGGGCTGGGCTGGGGGGTCAACCTGGCCGATCACTATGGCTTCCAGACGGTCGAGGCCGATACGCTGGACGTGTTGCGCAATCCTCATAATGCCTTGATGGGCATCCTGGCTCGAGGGGGCTGGCTTATTTCCATTGCCTGGCTGCTGACATATGCTACTTTTCTCGTGTCGGTAGCCTGGAGCCTGGCCCGCAAGCACTATAGCTATGCTCATCGCACGTTGCTGATCGCTATTTTTGTGTGCACCATTGCCAACCTTATCAATGGTGCTACCGATGTATATCTGGAAAGCCCTCAGGTGGCCATTCCACATTGGATCTTGATTGGTCTGGGCTGGGCCTTGATGGCAAGCGAAACCAGGCCCTCCAGTGCTGGCGAGATCCCAGCTGGCCTCGAGAAGCAATAACAGCTGCGCTTCTGAGATCGGCAATACCAGGATAGTGATCTGTTGGCCACGACTTGCCTGACGCGTTCTTATTGCGGCACAGAGCGGAAAAGTCTTTTGCGGCACAACACGCGGGTATTTGTTTGGCTTCTTACACCCAGATATCATCAGAGTTGGGAAAATTATCTGGATGTGGATCAAATACCTGTTTTATGCAGCCTTTTCGCTTCTGGTATTTCCCTTGAGTGGATGCAGCCCTACTGTTATTGCTGCCATGACGGTAAGCTCGACCTATGATGGGGCTATCATGGCCGGAGCCGATGCCCGCATCGAGCGCTACCGCAAGGGTGTGCTGGTAGTCCGGGTACGGGACGCCAGGGGGCAGCCCGTGCCCGAGGTTCAGGTACAGGTTGAGCAGACCCGCCACCATTTTTTGTTTGGTGTCAATGTCTTCAACCTCGAGCCCCAAAATGGGGCGGCCTGGCAGCGTTCGTATCAGAGCCGCCTGCTCGAGGTTTTCAACTATGCCACCCTTCCTTTTTACTGGGCCGAGCTCGAGCCACAGAGGGGACAGCGTAACTACGCCCGCCTGGATCGCATGGTTCGCTGGCTTGAAGAGCGCAACTTCAGCCTTAAGGGGCATCCTCTGGTGTGGTCTTTCTACAACCCCAGCTGGATTCCCAGAGATCCCGACCAGACCATTGGGTTGCTGCGTGAACGGGTGAACGAGATCATCCAGCGCTACAAGGGCAGTATCAAGTACTGGGATGTGGTCAATGAAGCCAACAACCTTCAGGAAACCAATGGGGTTCAGCAGTGGCTTCAGCGGGATGGCCCGGTACTCTACGTACTCACTGCTCTGGAATGGGCAAGTGCGGCGGGGCGCGGCGCCGACCTGACCTACATCTACAACGATTATGAGACGGGCCCTTTTGTCCTCAGGTTATATGCCGAACTTGCAAGGCTCAATCGCCTGCCCGATGCGTTTGGTATTCAGTCCCACATGCATGAACAACTTTGGAGTATGCGAGAAGTCTGGGAGAGGGTAGACCGGATTGCCCAGTTTGGACGTCCGGTGCGCTTTACCGAAATTAGCGTTCTGAGCGGAGCAAACATTGCCTGGGACAGCCCCCGCCCCAACCCCTGGCCCAGCACACCGGAAGGCGAGGCCATCCAGGCCGAATATGTGGAGAACCTTTACCGAGTGTTGTTCAGCCATCCCAGGGTTGAAGCCATCACCTGGTGGGATTTGTCCGACCTGAATGCCTGGATGGGAGCGCCCGCAGGTCTGCTGCGTGCAGACATGAGCCCCAAGCCAGCCTACGAGCGCCTGAGGACGCTGATCAAGGGCCGGTGGTGGACCAAAGCCCAGGGAAAAACCGACAAGGAGGGGGAGTATCGCACTCGAGCCTTTCTGGGCTCACACCGCGTGACCGTTAGCGTCAACGGACAAAGCCAGACCGCAATGGCCGAGGTTAGCAAGAACGAAGATGGGGAAACCATTCTGAACGTGCAGCTAGGGCGCTAATACCAAATCTGCTCAGAAGTGACCCAAAAGCGATTTACAAGTCCCTCGGACGCGCCCCCTGGCGCGGCAAGTGAGGGGCGCGTTTGGCGCCGCTCACGCGCAGAGTTGGTATGAGTACGGTGTTGTAAAAGTGCCTGTAGACTGTCCCAAGCCTCAGGCCCACTGCTCAAGGTTTAGGTCCACGAAACGCAGGAACGTGATGCCAGAACGGTCAATTGGATGCGCTGCAAAGCCCCCTTTGTTCTAGCGAACCGAGAAGGGATTGAAGTTGGTGTTACGGTCGTAGTAGTCCTCTTGCTCGGCCCGCTTCAGGAAGCCCACCACCGTGTAGGTTAGGGGTGTGAACAGCACCTCGATGCCTACCTTAAAAACGTAGTTGGATACGAACACTGTCCAGAGCAGGCTGTTATCCCAAACACCATAAAAGGCAATCAGCAGAAAGAGGGCGGTGTCCAGCCCTTGCCCCACCAGCGTGGATCCAATGGTACGCAGGGCCAGCCAGCGCCCGTTGGTAGCCACTTTGAGCCTGGCCAGGATGTAGCTGTTGACGAACTCACCCACAAAATAGGCCACCAGGCTGGCCAGCACAATGCGCGGCACCAGACCCAGAATGGCCGCGAAAGCCTCGGCGGACTTCTGGCTAAACGCGTCGGCGGGGGCGGGCAGGGTATTGACCAGGCCCAGGGTGAGGGTGGAGAGCAGCAGCAAGAAGAACCCTGTCCAGATGACCCGACGGCTTTTTTTGTAGCCGTATACCTCGGTAAGCACGTCGCCAAAAATGTAGGCCAGCGGGAACAACAAAGTGCCGCCGTCGAAGGTGAAAGGGCCCAGAAGCACCACTTTGGTCGAGGCGATGTTGGAGACAATCAGCACCACTACAAAAAAAGCGGTAATGAGGTCAAGGTAACGGTAGGTTTTCATGTTGCTCGGGGGAGTGTTTGACCTGGCTCGAGGGACTTGGTTCGCACCCGTTTTATCGAAAGTCTCAGGTCGCTGTTCAAAAGTCAGACTAAAAATGCCGAGGATCGAAGAGGCTTATTCTTGCAATATGGGCTTTTAGCGGTAAGAGCGGGTTTTTCTGAATACAAAGCGTCCGCCACAATCATCCGCACAAGCCTTGCCCTGCATTTTTTCAGGCTTGGGAGGTGATAAAGGGCAGATTGCGGTCAAACTGGCCCCGGTCGAGGCCATAGCCGTAGACGAAGGCATCCTCGATTTCGAAGCCCAGGTAGTGAATGGGCACTTCAATTTTGCGCCTCGAGGGCTTGGAAAGCAGCGCGGCAATTTTGAGGGAGGCAGGTTGGCGGGCTTCCAGCATGCGCAGCAGGTAGTTGATGGTGATGCCGGTGTCCACAATATCCTCAACGATAATCACCTGGCGCCCCGCGATGGGCATCCGCAAATCCTTCAAGAGCTCCACCTCGCCGCTGGTTTTCTGGGCGTTGCCGTAGGATGAAACCGCCAGAAAGTCCATGGTAACGGGCATGTCTATAGCCCGTACCAGATCGGCCATGAAGATAAAGGCCCCATTCAGCACACACACCAGATGGGGCTCCTGCCCCGCGTAATCACGTTTTATCTGTGCGCCCAGTTCGCGTATTCGGGCGGCGATTTGGGCTTCGCTGAGTTGTACTTTGCCTTTTCCGGGTTGAAAGACGCTCACTACTCGATTCTACGGTACTCTTTGGGGCTCGTACATTGGCCTGGGGGGATGGGGTTGTTTTGGACTTGGACGCACTCCGACCAGAACTGACCTTGCGTTTCTCGGCGGACTTGGCTCGACTGTCGAGTGCGGCGGGTTTTTGGCGCTGGGCCTGGGCAGGCTTGCGCACCATGGGTAGCCCAGCATGGGCGTATAGCAGCTTGATTTCCTCCTGGCTAAGGTAGCGCCACTGGCCGACCTCGAGGGTGCCCAGTTCTATCGGCCCCACCGCCAGCCGCACCAGCCGCTCAACTGGATAGCCTACCTTTCGGAGCATACGCCGTACCTCACGCTTGCGCCCTTCGACCATGGTGAGCTTGATACCATCCTTGACCGGCTGGGCCGCAAGGGCCTTGGCCAGCCCATCCCCCAGCACTACGCCCTGTGTGAGTTGTTGGCAGGCTTCTTTACTTACCCTGCCGCCCTTGCACCAGGCCCGGTAGAGCTTGGGCACCTGATTACTGGGATGGGTCAGGAGCTGGGTCAGTTGGCCG
>CAZIXH010000457.1:0-3833 GCA_964543055.1 uncultured bacterium | reverse complement strand
TTGCCCCCCATCCGACTGGATTATGGCTTCAGCCAGCGCAACCCCACGGGGCGTTTCGCACTGCGGCTGGGACTTGGGTTCTGATACCAGATTTGGTTTGGTTTGGGTCGCACAGTGGCCGCCCATCAAGGCGGCCACTGTTCTCTTCTGGACAAGAGACCTCCGACACCGGTAGCTCTATCTTTGCAGAGAATGCTCGTCTTTGAGGGTCTGGCTTCCATCGTTTTCCACTTTCCCTCTCCACTTGCGGCAGAGGGTGGCGACAGCGCCGGCTGGTTTGGTGCTCCTTTTGCCCAATAAAACAATTCTGGTGGTCACCGCTGTCGCCGGGTGCGGGGTTGAAACGACGATGCCCAGGCAAATGATAAGAGCCTGCTTTGAGGGTAACAAGTTTGTAACAGAAGCCCGGTAAAATCAAGCAAATCAAACCTAAAGGAGTGTCTCATGGGTTCCATCCCTAACCTGCCAGGCATTTTGTCCAAGATGATCGAGACCCCGCGACTGAACATGCACGTCCTGCTGCGGGGAGCAGCAGATGGTGTTCCGGTGCTTTTGATACACGGCAACGCCAGTAGCAGCACCTTCTGGGAAGAGACCATGCTGGCCCTGCCCGCAGGCTTTCGCAGCATCGCTCCCGACCTACGGGGCTACGGCGACACCGAAGACAAGCTAATAGACGCCACCCGGGGCTGCATGGACTGGGTGGACGACCTGCTCGGCCTGATGGACGTGCTAGGCTACGCCCGCTTTCATGTGGCCGGCCACTCGCTGGGGGGCAGTGTGGTCTGGGCCCTGCTGGCGGCTGCCCCTGAGCGGATCTACACGGCTACCGTGGTTGCACCGGGCTCGCCCTTTGGCTTTGGTGGCACCAGGGACATCCAGGGAACCCCTTGCGCCCCAGATTTTGCCGGCTCGGGGGGCGGCATTGTCAACCCCGAGTTTGCCAAACTGATTGCCGAGGGTTATCGCGGTACGGAGTACCAGGCTTCTCCCCGCACCGTCATGAACAGCTTCTACTGGAAGCCGCCCTTCCGGCACCCCCGCGAGGAGGCGCTGCTCTCGGGGGTGCTCTCCGAGAAGATTGGGCCGGACAAGTATCCCGGCGACCTGGAAGCCTCGCCCCATTGGCCAGGGGTGGCCCCAGGTAGGTGGGGCCCGGCCAACGCTATCTCGCCCAAGTACATCGATGACAGCGTGGAGAGGATGCTAGCGGCGCCCGCTAAGCCCCCCATCCTCTGGGTGCGCGGTGCCGAGGACCAGATTGTGAGCGATATGAGCCTGTTCAACATGGGCACCCTGGGCAAGCTGGGCGTGGTTCCCGGCTGGCCCGGCGACGAGGTACACCCCCCACAACCGATGGTGGGTCAGACCCAGTATGTGCTCGAGCAGTACAGAGCCCGTGGGGGCACCTTCCGTGAGGAGGTCATTCCTGACACCGGCCACTCCCCCCACATGGAAAAGCCTGAAGTATTTGACCCGCTGTTTCACGCCCACCTGAGGTCGGTTTGAGCCGCAAGCCGGTCCAATGGCGGTTCAGAAGTAAAGCCTGCTGACGGCTACAGACCGCACTCTCTGTTGCGCTGTAGAGATCTGTTCGCTCTGTTGCAAGTCGCAGGTCGAAGATCGAGTGGCAGTGTCTGACAAAACAACTTATCGTCAGGCAAAGCCTTCGTAATGAAACTGGAAAACATTTCGTCATTGCGAGCATCCGAAGGATGCGAAGCAATCCAGTCACCTCCCCGTGCTACTGGCCTTGCCAGCCCCGCCACGATTTGCTTACCTGCATACGGCTTCTGACATTTTTCAACCATACCTGAGAGGCCTTGAAGAACCCTGCTTTGTAAATCCCGTATGCTAAAAACACCATGCCGCCCCGCCTGGATGAGTATTTTCTGGCCGCCGAGGTCGCCCCTGAGCAGATGGATGCGCTCTGGGCGGAGGGCTGGCGGCATTTTGGGGTGTATTTTTTTCGCTACAGCCGCCTGCAAAACCACACCGTGCTACCCCTTCGGGTACGGCTAGACCGCTATAGCCCCAGCCAGAGCCAGCGGCGCATACTGAAGCGGAACCGGGACTTGCAGTTCAGGCTGCAACCGGCTTTCGTGAATGCCCAGGTAGAAGCGCTGTTCGAGCGGCATAAGCAACGCTTTTCCCAGAACATTCCCGAAAGTATCTACAACTTTGTTTCGCGCCGTCCGGCCCGTATCCCCTGCCGTTGCCACAGCCTGACCCTGCACCACCAGGGCCGTCTGGTGGGCATCAGCTATCTGGATGAAGGGGCGCAGGCCACTTCCAGCGTTTACCAGTGCTTCGACCCCGCTTATGCCAGGCGCAGCCTGGGCATCCTGATGATTTTGTACGCTATTCGCTATTCGCAGGAGCGCGGTAAGGCGTTTTACTATCCGGGTTATGTTTACCAGGAACCATCCGAGTACGACTACAAGAAACGCCTGGGGGCCCTGGAATACTTCGACTGGAAGGGCAACTGGCTGAACTACCAGGCGGGTTTGTCGGCAACACCCCAACCCGCGCTTACAAAACCTTCCTCAGAGGGGGCTTTAGAATAAAGCCATTCAGTGGAGGCATGGTGTGGCACTCAGGCCGGTGAAAAAAGGGTGGAGCCCTGAAACGTGGGTGAGCCTGCGGCCTTTTGGGCTGGGGTTGCAGAAACCCAATAACTTCCTCGAGGTCTTCCGGGCCCTGGCCGAGAACGCCGATAACCTGGAGTATGCCTGGCGCATCCTGCAAGAAGGGGTCTGCGACGGCTGCGCCCTGGGCACCAGCGGCCTCCGGGACTGGACCATTAAGGGGGTTCACCTCTGCAATATCCGGCTCAGGCTCCTGCGGCTCAACACCATGGGGCCGCTGGATACCCAGCAGTTGGCGGATGTAAAGCGCCTACGCAGCAAAAGCTCTGCCGAGCTGCGGGCGCTGGGCCGTCTCCCCTATCCCATGCGCCGCCGCAGGCGGGAGCCCGGTTTCACCCGCATCAGCTGGGACGAAGCCCTGGATCGTATTGCCTGGAAGCTGTGTAAAACCCCGCCGGACCGGATGGGCTTCTACCTGACCAGCCGGGGCACCCCCAACGAGACCTATTACGTAGTCCAGAAAGCGGTGCGGGCCCTGGGCAGCAACAACATCGACAATGCCGCCCGCATCTGCCATAGCCCCAGCACGGTGGCGCTCAAGGAGTCGCTGGGCGTGGCCGCGACCACTTGCAGCTACCGCGACCTGATTGGCACCGACCTGGTAGTGTTTTTGGGCTCCAATCCGGCGGTCAACCAGCCGGTCATGATGAAATACCTCTACTACGCCAAAAAAGCCGGAACCCAGGTGGTGTGTGTGAACCCCTACCTGGAACCGGCCATGCAGCACTACTGGATTCCCTCCGACCCCGAGAGTGCGCTGTTTGGCACCCGGATTACCGACCGCTTTTTCCGGGTTCAGCCAGGGGGCGACAGCGCTTTTCTCGCCGGAACCCTGCGGCACCTGATCGAGCAGAACTGGCTTCACCACAGCTTCATTGCCGAGCACACCCGGGGCTTTGAGGCGGTAAAGGCCCAGGTTTTGGCAACCCCGTGGGAAGAGCTCGAGCAGCGTTCCGGGGCCAGCCGTGCGGAGATGCTCGAGTTCGCTCTGCTGCTGGCCAGGGCCGAGAAGGCCGTGCTGGTCTGGAGCATGGGGATCACCCAGCACCTGGCTCTTATAAACATCTGACGCTGCCGACGACCCACGCTGTGTAGATCGCTGTGGTGGCCGCAACGTGAAAAAGAAAACGACAACGCTGCAACGACAACTTGCACCTGGGATGCAGACATTTGTACGGCGACGCG
>CAZIXH010000456.1:0-5106 GCA_964543055.1 uncultured bacterium | reverse complement strand
CCCATCACCACCAGGTCGTGCCCGGCGGCCTCTTCCACAATCACCTGAGCGGCGTTGCCCTGCTTGAGCTCGGTTCTGGCCGAAACCCCCAGGTACTGGGCGAACCCTTCGGCTCGTTCCAGGGCTTGCTTGCCTGCTACCTCGAGGTCGCGGGAAAGCGCGGGGTAGTAGGGCACCGTCTCGGGCTCAATCAGGATGCGGGCCACCACTGGCTCCACCACGTACAGCAAGGTCACTTCGGCGCCCAGACTTTTGGCCAGCTCGAGGCCCATCTTGACCGCGGCCTCACTGGGGGCGCTTCCATCGGTGGGAATCAGGATTCGGCGATACATGGCTCCTCCTTGTTCGTTTCAAAGCAGGTTTGCCGTGAGGTCACTCAGCGTTCCCCTGGCGGGGGCAGGTGGGTCTCGTCGGGGTGGGTCAGGGCCGCCGGGTTGCGCACCAGCAGAATCGGCTGGCGGGCCTGCTGGGCCACATCCTCGGCCACGCTGCCCAGCAAGAACTTGCGCAGCCCGGTGCGTCCGTGGGTGCCCATCACGATCAGCTCGGCCTTCTCTTCCTCGGCCACCTCGCGGATGCGCTCGCCAATCAGGTGCCGTCCGGCTTCGCGCAGCACCGCGTGGGCCTGTTTGCAGTGCTCACAGCGCCGGATGGCTTCTTGCAAGATGAACTCGCCCTGCTCGCGCAGGCGGGCCTGTTCCTGGGCCAGTTGGGCCTGGAGCTGGGTCTGGTCGGTAAACATCCAGGCCCGTCCCGCACTCACATAGAGCTGGGTCAGGTCGGGCACCACATACACCACCGAGAGCCGGGCCTTCAACGCTCCGGCCAGTGCATCGGCATGTTGCAGGGCCAGATCGCTGTAAGAGCTGCCGTCAATGGCCACCAGAATGCGCTTGAACAGGGTGGGTTTGGCATCATCCCCCCGCGTCAACAAGAGGGGCACCGGGGCCAGGCGGGCCATCCGCTCGGCCACGCTGCCCAGCAAGACGCGGGGCAGCCCCGTGCGGCCATGCGTGCCCATCACCACCAGGTCGCAGCCGTGGGCCACCCCGGCATCCACCAGGGCTTCGGCCACGCCGGGCCTGCTCTCGGGTTCGGTGCTGGTGAGCTGGGTAGCACAGGACACCTGGGCCCGGCTGGCCTTGCGCTCCCACTGCTCGAGCAAAGCCCGACCCACCGTGCGGGCCCGCTCGAGGGCTTCCTGCACATCGCGCAGCTCGCGGTAGCGCTGCGGCTCAATGACGTGCACCAGCACCACCGAGGCCCCCAGCCGCTTGGCCAGGGCCAGCCCCACTGCCGCTGCGTGCTCGCTGGGGGGTGAGCCATCTATGGGCAACAAAATGCGTTGATACATACCCACCTCCACTCGCCTCAAGCAAACACCTCAGCGACCTTTCCCTTGAGAAGAGGCTGCTGAGGTGGGAAGAAGGAAAGCCGTTGCCGACTCGCCTCCTTGCATCTTCAGGGTAGCCCTGTGTGGCAACCTTGCCAAGGGGTGTTTGTCCCCAGGGACCATTCGGCAGGCCGGGTAACTACAAGGCCACCTGACCACGGCTACCTCCAGCAGGCCCGCCCACGGCAGGATGGGTGGGGGCGAAATCGGTCTCGGTGATGGTAAGGCCATATCCTCTGGCCTCCTGCTCGAGCCACAATGCCAGCAGCTCGTCGGAACAGGGGTCGAGTTCAACCGCATGGGTGCCGGGGACCAGCCAGACCAGCGGGCCACATCCATACACCAGGCTGACCAGTTCCCGCCGCAGATGTTCAGCGAAAGGGCTTCCCCCCTCCACCCGTGCATGGCTGTACACGGTGGTTCCGTCGCTAAACTTCCAGAAGAACATGGCCACCTCCTTTCCCGAATATCCGAGTGAGACGACGCCCCCAGGCTATCCAAGCCCCGGTCTGAACTAACCCTCGAGCGAACCGCTCGAGTTGCGGTATCCGACGATTCGAGCATAGCCGCCGGGGAAGGGTGACGTGTCCCTTGCCTTCGCTCCAGGAAGGGGAGCTATGCGCCTCCACCGGGCACACCTACCCAGCACAGCCACCCCGACCTGAAGTTCAACCAACCTGTAGTCAGCCTCGGGGGAAATCCCCACAAACAGCCTAACAAGGCCAACTGAGTCTGCCCTGAATACGTTCTGAGGATGCCCTGAAGGCGCTGGCTGAGCCACCCAAGTACCTCCCGCCTATGATTTAGATAATGGCATGATCGAAAATCATTCGGGTATTGCGCCCCGAGCATGATTTTCTCGCGCAGCCTGGATTCATCTCTAGATCATATACGGGCGCAACTTAACTTCTTTCACGCGCTGGGCTCTTTTTCAAGCTGTTGGTAAACCCGCTCGGCCCAGCCCGAGATAGGCTCCCAACCGCTCCAGTCGCCAGTCGGGGTAGCCTTGGCATTGACCAGCATCTGGGGGGGCATAGACTGCTGATCACGCGAGAAAATGGCCACCTCGAGGGGCTCTACCGTGCGGCGTACCTCGCTCAGGTAACCTAGCACTTCCTCGATGCGCTGGGGGAATTCCTGGAGCAACTTGCTGTACACCAAAAAGTAAACCAGGGGGAGTTTGGCCAGGGTTTGCCGGTGGTCGGCCACGAAGTGCATGGCCTCCGGGAGCCACTTTTCGTCGCGCACCCCGCTGCCCAGCAGCACTGCCCGATAGGCGCTCAAATCCCGAATCTGCTCTACCGGCCTCACCTCCACCAATGCCCCTTTCTCGCGCATTACTCTGGCGATGGCTTCAGCCACCCCCTGGGTGGTTCCGCCTCGAGTGGCGTATGCAATCAGGATCGGTCTGTCTACCATACAAGCCTCCTTGCACAACAACGCTCTACTTTCTGCCTCCTAACGCTCAGCACACCCTTCATCGGAGATCACCCTCGTTCCAACCTTCCAGAAACTGATGCCACCGCACCTCAGCCGCGCCCAGGCTCAGGCCAAAGACCTGCTGAAACGCCGCCAGCAGCTCGGCTTGTGAACGGGCACTCGCAGCCAGGGTCAGAAACCGCCGGAACTGCGGTAGTTGGGCGGGCAGCCCCTCGAGCAAAAAAGCCACAAAAGACCCGGCAGCCGGGTAAGCGGTGGCAGTGGGCAAACGCTCAAATACCGAGTTGGTGTAAACCAGTTCCTCGAGGTGCGGCAGCATCCCCTTACGCAGGTCGGCCTGGGCCCAGTAATGTACCGAGCGCTGGTTCCAGCTCCCCAGACGGGCCTGGTAGGCGCACGCACAGTTGTCTTCGGGGCAGTACATCCAGGGCCAGGCATAGTAGCGGGCGATGCCCTCGAGCCAGAAATCGGCAATGCGGTGGGGCGAGGGCGGCTCGGTAAGCACCAGAGCCAGTTCGTAGGGGTCGGAGGCGTGAATGCTCAGCACTAGGCCCTGTCCCGAAAGCGCCCTATCGCTGAACCTGCGCCCCGTCAGGCGAACCAGGTCGTCGGTAGAGGCAAACCTGTAGTAAGCAATTTTTGCCTCGGGAGGGTAGTTCCACTGGGGGGCTACCAGCTCCCAGAACACCTCGAGGCGCAGTAGCGCAATGCTCACCTGGGCCCGGCTCAGGGCCTGGGGGGTGTTCTGGTAATCGGCCAGCTCGTAGTAGCGGAAATGCGCCGACTCCCCTACCCGAACCCACCGGCCCGCAGGGGGCTGCGAGGCCACCGCCCATCCCACCACCAGCAGGACCACCAGCAACCACCGCACAAACCCACCCCTTTCGTTACTGCATCATCACTCTCAGGGTGGGATGTAGATGTTACCAGGGCATTACCGGTCAGACGCCGAACCCATTCTGAACCCAAACTTTGACCCATTCACGACGCTCACAACATAGTCGTATTGATGCCTGTGCATTTTCACTGGAATCCAGGAAGTCATTGCGAGTATCCGCAGGATGCGAAGCAATCCAGATTGCCCTACCCAGCCGGTAGTTTGGCACACTTGTTCTGGATTGCTTCGTCGGCCTCTGGCCTCCTCGCAAAGACGGCGGTTCGTTTGAGAGACTGGTTGGTGAGCCTTCTCGCCGACTTTCCCTTTAGGCTGTACGGCTACCTGTGCGACGCTCTACTCACCCCACAACGCGGTGCAATCGGGACACCTGCCCCATAGCGTTAGGAGTAGCTTAAGGTTTGCAAAGAAAGCCCATCAAGGAGGTGGTTATGGCCATCATGGAACCCAACGTGACTAGAGAGTTGCAAGACATCCGCAACGACCTAACCTTGCTTCGCAAAGACTTGAGTGAGCTGGCCCAGGCCATGCGCGTCAACCTTAAAGACGAAAGCAAGCACCTGCGCGAAGAGATGTTCCATACCTTCGATACCGTCCGCGAACGGGGCGACAAAATCATTCACAACGTGGAACATCGCATCGAAGAACGCCCCTTCCTGAGCGTGCTGGCGGCTTTTGGGGTGGGTCTCATGGCAGGCTGGTTCACCGAGCGGCGGGCGCTGATGGGGCGCCGGGTGTGGCGGGAATAGTTGAGGTCTTGCTGGGCCTCCTGGATGTGCTGGAGGCCGAGGCGCGCTCACTGCGGATGGGCTTTCTGCGCGTGGTGAGCGCGCTCCTTGTGTTAGCAGTGGCTGGCCTGCTGGTACTGGGCGGGTTGCTGGTTCTTCTGTGGGCGGCTTATTTGTGGTTCAGCAGCCTGATGGCCCCACCCCTGGCGGCTTTGCTGGTCAGCCTGCTGTCGCTTTTGTTGGCCGCAGGGTTGTGGTGGCGGGCCCGAAGTATGCTTCGCTAACCCCGGCCAGTAGATTGCGGAAATGCCTATGGGCAATGCATCTGACCAACCCCCAGACCGCGCAGAGGCCAGGGCTCGACTGCAACAGGCCGCCCGGCGTTTTGACCAGGAAAGCTTAGGCTGGGCCGAGCAGCACCCCAACGAGACACTGGGCCTGGCCTTATTGCTGGGTTGGCTGCTGGCCCGCTACCCTCGCTTGCGTCGGGTGCTGGGCCGGTTGCTGGTTGAATACCTTTCACGCTAGAAGAAAGCGCGGTACACCATCGTATATATGCCAGTACAGTTGCATTCAATAGTGGCCCTATTGAAGGGTTATACCAAACGCCCTACTGTTTCACCAACGAAAGCTTTTATGGTTCCTCCCCT
>CAZIXH010000455.1:0-9008 GCA_964543055.1 uncultured bacterium | reverse complement strand
CCGGTACCGCCCCGAACTGCCGAACCAGCCAGTCGCCGCCAGAACGCCCCACCAGCATCACGGCCTGGTGCACTGCAAATCCCAGCGCAGCAAACGACTCTGGAGCGCCCAGGCTGCGTAGATAGACCCCGCTCCAACCGGCAATGGAGCCATCGCTGATGGCGGTGCAAAAGCCCATCAGACCCAGGAGCAGCAGCGAACCTCTGGGCAGCGCAAAGGCTTGCCGGGTGGGGGAGGGCGAGGAGGCCAGCAGCCACCCCCCTGCCCGCCAGGCCAGCCCAGCTCCCGGCGCACCAATGAGCAGAAAGTGCCAGAAAGGCGAAAGCCCCAGCCCGGCCAGCCCCGCTCCTACCAGCGAACCCATCAAAGCCCCTGCGCTCCACAGCGCATGAAAGGAGGAGAAAATGGGCCTGCTATACCTGGCTTCCAGGGCGGCGGCCTGGGTGTTCATGCCGATGTTGAGGGTGTTGAGCAGAAAACCGTACAGCACCAGCCCTGCAAATAGCCATGTTGGGGAGAGGAGCAGCCCCAGTACGGGCAAGGACAGCGATGCAGCCATCCCGAAGATGCGGGCCACCCGGCGGCTGCCCCACCAGGCCACCGAGGTTCCGGCGGTCAGGCCCCCCAGTAGCGCCCCCAGCATGTTACCCAGCAACACCAGCCCCAGCACCGCTGCGCTCATCGCTAGCCGCTCCTTCTCGGCAGGGATGCGCGAGATCCAGGTCGCTGCCACAAACCCGTGCAGGATGAAGAAGCTAGAGATTGCAATTCGCGTTTGTAGAAGGGTAGGGGTTGGCGACATGCAAAGCCGAGTATACGGCGCATAGCTCAGGGCTTCGGCCCCAGATGCCGGGGGGGCAGGGTAGCTATGGGCAGGGTCTGTCCGGCCAGCACCCCTTTGACTTGCTCCACCCGTTCTGCCAAGCTACCGTACACCAGGTGGTATTCGATACCCCGGCAGTCCAGGTCGTGTAGCACCAGCCCTTGCATCCGCCCTCGCCAGAGGGCGTTGTCACGCCAGCCGTCCTGCTCGAAGGGAATGTCGTCGGCGCAGACAAAGACGAAGTGGTAGCGCTCTTTGCACTCGTTGGCAAGCTGGTGCAACGCCGGCAGGCCGCCCTGGTTGTAGTAGTAGCTGAAGAAGAGGGTGGTAAGGGCGTTGGTGTCTATAAACAGGTAGCCCGAACCCTGGGTCTGGGCGATGCGGAGGCGGGCGGTGTCCTCGAGCTCGCGGTGGCGTTGGGCAATGTGTACGTAGTCTTCCAGCGTCAGTACCCCGCCTTTTTGTTCGTAATACTCCCGTCCATACTCGGTCACGAAAGGGGTCTGGAACGCCTGGGCCATGCGCCGAGCAAGGGTGGATTTGCCGGTGGACTCGGCCCCCAAAAACACCACCTTCTTGACCGGGTCGAGCCAGTGCAACAGGTCCGTGGCGACCAGTGGATGCACCCACGCTTGCAGGGCAGACTGGCGGAAGGGGTTTTCCGGCGTTCCAGATGCCGCAACCTTGATGCTCGGCTCAATATCTGCCAGCCAGGCCCGCACCTGGGTGCCCGAGATGGGGAACTGTTTGCGAAACAAGTCCACCATTTGATGCTCGGCCCCGATGTGCCGGGCGAATCCCTCTCCGTAGGGCTCGCTGGTGTAGACCTTATCTACCCTGATTCCGTGCTGCATTAACCACTGCCTCACAAACTCGCGCTGGGTGAGGTCATCGGCGTTGTCGGGCGGCGGGCTTTCGGGTACATAAACCTCGGCTTGGGGGTACAAGGCCCGAATCCACCTGGCGCGACGATGGCTAGGCATCAGAGGGAAGTCGGGGTTGGCGTAGACCAGCACTACCAGGCGGTCTATGGTGGGGTCGGCCCAGGCGGCCTCGATGAGGTGCTGGTGCCCTTTGTGCAGGGGGGCGAACTTCCCCACCACCAGCCCCGTGCCCCGGTGGTCGGCAGGCATGGTCAAACCCCCGCCCTGGTTTGGCCCAGGGGGCTACGCTCGAGTGCATCCTTACGCCACTGTTGCCATCCCCAGATGCTGAGCCCGGCTAGCACGAACTGCAAGCCAAACAGCGCCCATAGCTCCAGATGCCCGAAATACACTGCATTGATGGCGTTAACCCCCATCCAAACCGGCCAGCTCCACGTCCACTTGCGGGTGGTGGCAAAGTTGGCTACCAGCGCTAGCGAGACCGCCGCAAACTGCACCCAGTTCCAGGGCTGCGAAAAATCGGTGATTATTAGCGTATAGGTAAAAATGACCAGTGAAGCCACCCAGGTCAGGCTGTACCAGAGCGGCTCGTTAAACCTGATCTGGCCCTGGTCGCGCCGCTTTTCCAGGTGCCATAAGTACAGACCATGAATGCCAAAAACCAGATAAGTGACCTGCAAGCCTGCTAGCATGTACTGCTTCCCCGAAATGAATAGCAGGAAATAGGGCAGCAGGCTGGCATTTGACCAGTGCCAGTAGGTCGGGCGTTTGCGAAACAGATAGAACAACGAGACCACCACACACAGCGAACCTGTCCAGTCTAAGACCCATAAGGGAACCTCATAGCCCAGAAGATTCATGCGTTTCCCCGCACTTCTTCCCAGGTGTAGCGCCGGGTAATTTCGCCATTCTCGAACACGGTGTGCAGGATGCTCTGGGGGTGCTGGGCGGGCTCATCGGCTTCGAGCTCTACCGTGCGGATGCCGCGCTCATCGCGGATGACGTCGAGGCGACCCTTCTTGCTGGCCTTGCCCATATCATCAACGGGGCTCTTGCTTACCCCGTAGGTCTGGCCGTTCACGGTTACCAGGTGCAGCTTCTGGGCGAACTTCTGGGTGTCGCGGTTGGGGTGCTGCAAGAGGGCTCCGCCCATGCCGAAAGCCACGTTGGACGCGCTATAGCCCCACTGCTCGAGCAAAAACAAAATCTTGCGGATGGTGCTGGCATTGATGCCGTCGCCCTGGATTACCCGCACCCCATTCAACACCTTGAAGCCCTTGGTGTTGACCGTAGCGCCGAACTTGGCTTCCAGGGTTTGTACCGTGCGTAGCACCACGAAAGGCGGGTCGCCCGAGTCGGGGCGGATGACCGGGGTGGCCCCCGAGGCAGTAATCAGCTCCTTCAGCTCCTCGCCGATAATCTGGCTCACGGCGTGTTCGCGGTGGTAGGAGTCAATCACCATGGCAAATAGCGCCCCTGGCTTGCCGAAGGTCTCGATCATCTGCCGGTAGGCCTGGGCTTCGCCAGAGCGGCCAAAGCTGGTCACGGTGCTATGTTCCATGGCCGGAATGGAGTAGCCGGCCATTTCGGCCCCGTAGTAGTTGCGGGCGTATATCAGGGCCGTCACGGTGTCGGTGCCCATGAAGTTGACCAGGTGGGCCATTCCGCCCAGACCGGCGCTCTCGAGGCTGCTCACCCCACGTGCGCCAAAATCGTGAAGCTTGAAGGGCAGTTCGGCCTCGGGGTCGTCGGCGGTTTTTTCCAGGGCGGCCTGGATAATCTGCCTGATTTCCCACGAGACCGTGCAGACCGTGGTGGGATACCAGACGGCCCGCAGCAGGGCGGTCTCGAGCCAGCCGGGCAGCCAGGGCACCCGGGGGTCGGTGCTCTCGATAATCACCAGCGGGTTGTGGACGGGAATCACCGCCCCTTCCGGCACAGCCCGGATGCGCACCGGTAGCCTGCCGCCGAGCTCCTCGGCAATGTAGCGCCAGCCGTCGGTAGGGAAGGGCAAGCCGTGGGCGGTAAAGACGGCCTGGGCCTCCTCCACATCGGCCAGGCTGACCCCTTTGGACAGGTACTCCATCAGAAAGGCTTGCAGTCCGAAGAAGCGCACAAAGTTGGAGTCGCCGCCCCGGCTCTCGATGTACCAGCTGGCAAAGGTCATGCCTTTGGGAAACTGGGCGAAGTGGCTGGCTTTGTAGCTGTCGGTGTTGAGAATCAGGTTGCGGGGGTTGAGCGGGTTCATAACGCTCTCCTTTCGTGGCCGATAGGGCTATGGACGTCTGCGGCCTTGATTACTGCTTATGACGCTCCAGGAACCAGCGGATTTCCTGGTAGTGGTCTTCGAAGAAGCGGGCCTGGTGCTGGGGGAGTTCGTGCAGGGGCAGCCAGAAGGCACGGGCTGCGTCGTCCTGGCCCTGCACAAGAGGGGGTGGGGTATCGCCCAGGTTGAAGAAGTGGCCAAAGCTAATCACCCTGCCGCGCAGGCTTCGGCCGGGGTAATCGAAAGCCTTGGTAGCGCTGAGCTGCGAGGGCTTTAGCGCCAGGCCGGTTTCCTCGCGCAGCTCGCGCAAGGCGGCCTCGAGCAGGGTCTCCTTGAGCTCCACATAGCCCCCCGGTAGGGCCCAGGCGCCCTTGCTGAGCGAACCGGCGCGTTCGACCAGCAGCACCTGTTCCTGGGCCAGCACCATTGCGTCGGTGGCGACGTGCACAAGGGGATAGGGGTAGCGCTGGTCGAGTGAACGGTAATACTGGAGCGTTTTCCACTCGGCCTGCAAACGGCCAAACTCCGCCGTGGTAGCAAACTGCTCCATGTACTGCTGCACGGCCTCGGGCACCATGGCCTTCCAGTCGGCGCTCCCGGCAAAATAGCTATTGCGCACGTCGGTGGCGTTGAGGGGGCTCGCCACCCCACTGGGCTCAAAGGGCCAGTTGCCAAAGCCGTGCAGGTAGTAGCTGCTCTCGTCCTTGTGGTAGCCGGTGATGCAGATCTCGGCGTCTTTGCCAGCGATGGCCTCGACCGCAGCGCGCACCGTGCGGAACCAGCGGGGGTCGTCGTAGAAGTCGTCCGGTACGGCCACAAAGTGAAGCCGCTGCGCTACCTCTGTATCCACACTCGCCCGGATCATGGCCTCGCGCTCTTCGGCGCTGAAGGGGTTTTTGGGGGTGGGGTAACACAGCGCACTGCCCAGCACCACAATCAGCCGGTCAAAGCGGGCCAAAGCGCGGGTGATGGTCTCCAGGTGAGCCCGGTGCGGCGGCTGGAAGCGCCCGATAAATACGGCGGTTTTCATATTCCCCTCCGGAAGCGGTACAGCTCGGCGGGCCGGAAGCCCACCCCGCGCTCGAGTTCGCCGGTGGCCTCGAGCATCCCCGAGGCTAGCATCTTGCGCCGGAAAGAGTCCTTGTTGAGCTTTTTTTGCAGGATGGTCTCGTGGACAGCTTGTAGCTGTCGCAGGGTAAAGCGCTCGGGCAGCAACTCAAAACCAATCGGGGTATAGCCGAGTTTGCCGCGAATGCGCCGCACGGCCACGGCCAGAATCTCGGCGTGGTCGAAGGCCAGCGAATATTTCTTGTGTTTGTTGTCGTAAATCTCCACACCGCCCGTTCCTTCCGGGATGCGTAGCTTGAAAAGCGCGGTCTCCTCGCCCACTTCACGGATATGGCTGGCCTCTACCAGGGCGTAATAAGCCACACTGATAACCCGCATCCGCGGGTCGCGCTCTGGGCTGCCAAAGGTGTAGAGCTGCTCGAGGTAGATGGGGTGATGGGGAGCGCCTTCTCTTTCGAGCCCCACCACACCCTCCAGCCCGGCTTTTTGTCGCAGAACCCGCGCAGCGGCCTCGTCCAGCGACTCGTGTATTTGCACAAAACCGCCCGGCAGGCTCCAGTAGTTAAGGAAAGGATGCTCCTTGCGCTTGACCAGCAGGGCTTGCAGGTGCCTTTCGTGCAGGGTCAGGATGACCACATCAACCGAAACCGAGGGCCTATCGTAGATGCTGGCATCGTATTGATCCAGAAACTGCTGTTCTTCGTGGGGGCGTCGGTTCACCAGGGGTCTGCTCCTTTTGCTTCTTATATGCAAATAGCATATATGCAAAACGCAGATAAGTCAAGAGCCACTCACCCTGACTAAATTGCCTGGACATAGATGTGTAATATGTACATAAATTTTGTGACATTTGATTACTTTAGACCGACTTACTATGTTGATTTTTGACGATTTATGGTAATGTGTTACCTCGAGCGGTTGCTCAGACGTACGTCGGAAAACTACACCAATAGATGCACCAAGTATCTAAGTAGTCCCAGGCGACCCGGCACCGCCCCTTGGAGGCAATGTGAACCACGATTTTGATGTTCTTTCGGCGGCCCGCAACTGGCGGTTCAAGGATGTGCGGCAGGTTTCCAGCGACATTGCTGGGGAAGTGTTTGCGAGCGATGTGCTCGATATAGACGAGCTACGCGAACTGGTTTCCAAGCCGGTCTGGAAATCGCTCCAGGCCACCATGGAAAAGGGTACCCCGCTCGACCCCAGCATTGCCGACACCATCGCCCTGGCCATGAAAAAGTGGGCCCTCGAGAAAGGCGCGACCCACTACACCCACTGGTTCCACCCCCTGACCGGCTACACCGCCGAAAAACACGACAGCTTCTATACCCCCATCTCCGAAGGCAAGGTAATTGCTTCCTTCACCGGCAAGGAGCTCATCCAGGCCGAGCCGGATGCTTCCTCGTTCCCCTCGGGCGGTCTGCGGGCCACCTTCGAGGCGCGGGGTTATACGGCCTGGGACCCCACTTCGCCGGCCTTCCTTATGCGCCATGCCAACGGGGCCACGCTCTGTATTCCCACCGCTTTTGCGAGCTGGACGGGGGAGGCCCTCGACCTCAAAACCCCCCTGCTGCGCTCCATCGAAGCCCTCAACAAAAGCGCCCAGCGGGCCCTCAAATACTTCGGTGTGGAGGCCAATAAAGTTTCCTCTACCCTGGGGGCAGAGCAAGAGTACTTCCTGATTGATGAAGAGTTTTACTACCGCCGCCCCGACCTGGTCATGACCGGGCGCACGCTTTTTGGGGCCAAGCCGCCGCGCGGCCAGGAACTTGAAGACCACTACTTCGGCTCCATCCCCGACCGGGTGCTTTCCTTCATGACCGATGTGGAGAACCAGCTCTATGCGCTGGGGATTCCGGTCAAGACCCGCCACAACGAGGTGGCCCCCGGCCAGTACGAGATTGCCCCCATCTTTGAGCCCTCCAACATTGCGGCCGATCACCAACAACTCATCATGCAGGTGCTCAAAAACACAGCCCGCCGGTATGGCATGGTGGCGCTGTTGCACGAGAAGCCCTTTGCCGGCATTAACGGCTCCGGTAAGCACTGCAACTGGAGCATGGGCACTGACACCGGCATCAACCTGCTCGAGCCCGGCGATACCCCCCACGACAACCTGCAGTTCCTGTTCTTCTGCGCGGCTGTTATCAAGGCGGTTGACGTACACCAGGATCTGCTGCGGATTAGTGTGGCCTCGGCTTCCAACGACCATCGCCTGGGCGCCAATGAAGCGCCGCCTGCCATCATTTCTATCTTTCTGGGCGACCAGCTTACCGACATTTTTGAGCGGCTGGCCAGCGGCAAGGGGGGCTCGGGCAAAAAGGCGGGCGTCCTCGAGCTCGGCACCCCGGTACTCCCCCCCTTGCCCAAACACGCCGGTGACCGCAACCGCACCTCGCCCTTCGCCTTCACCGGTAACAAGTTCGAGTTCCGTGCGGTGGGTAGCAGCCAGAGCATCTCCTTCCCCATCACCGTGCTGAACACCATTGTGGCCGATGCCATTGATGCCCTGATGGACTCGATTGAGGCCAAGATGAAGAAAAAAGTGGGCTTTGAACAGGCTGCTCTGGAGGTCATCAAGGAGACCTACGCCCAGCACAAGCGCATCGTCTTCAACGGCGACGGCTACTCGGCAGCCTGGCACAAAGAGGCCGCCAAGCGCGGCCTGCTGAACCTGCGCACCGCCATTGATGCCATCGAACACTTTACCGACGAGAAAAATACCAAGCTGTTTGGTCGGCTGGGGGTACTCAACGAACGCGAGATTCACGCCCGCCAGGAAATCATGTACGACATCTACTTCAAGCAGGTCAACATCGAAGGTGAGACCACCGAGTGGATTGCCCAGACCCAGATCCTGCCCGGTGCGCTGAGCTACCTGGCCGAGCTTTCAGAGATTGATGTAAAGTCCCGTGCGGCGGAACGCACCATCAAGCAGGTGGTAGAAGCCACTGATGCCCTCTCCGACGCCCTGGAGAAGCTCAAGGCGCAGAACGCTGAACTGGGCGGGGACGAGGTACACGAAAAGGCCCACCATATGCGGGATAACGTGCTACCCGCGATGGCCGAGGTGCGGAAGGCAGCGGATGCGCTCGAGCGCATTCTGGCTGATTCCTACTGGCCTCTGCCCAGCTACCGCGAGATGCTGTTCGTCAAGTAGAACCTGCCTCCTCTGCCTCGAACACCTCCCATTGGGGGAGGTGTTTTTTCTTCCCCAAACTGCTTCTCGACCCGGTACGAGCCGCGGCGATGGGTCACTGGCTAGTGATTACGCTTCAATACGTTATAATCATACTCGTAAGTCAATTTACGAATATGTAGGAGAAGCGGTATGGGTGTGTCCCAAAACCAACCCAATAGCCTAGACTGAGGCATGAGCCCACTACAAGAGCGGTTGATGACGCTGATTGGGGAAGCAGAAGTGAAGGGTAAGGGGATGAAACTGGCCCAGCTGGAGCAGCTGGTGCTGGAGTATGGGGAGCAAATCCAGCAAACCTTGCTGCAGGGTCTGGTCACGGCGCAAGAGGAAGATAAGGGGGTCAAAAAAACTGTCCAGACTGCCAGAGAACCCTGAGGGGCTGTAGCCGCTATGGGAAGAAGGTCGCCAGCCTGTGGGGGCCGGTGGTGGTTCGACGCTACCAGTATCGCTGCAGCTGTGGATACCAGGGGTATGGGTATGGGGATGACAGCCTGGATGAGAGCGGATACTTTCCGGAGTTGCTGGGGCGGCTGCAGGAGGCAGGGATGCGGATGTCCTACCGGGAGGCAGCGGGCTGGTTGGGGCGGTGGCGGGTCAGGGTGAGCAAGAGCCAGCTGCAGCGGCTGTGCGTGGCCCTGGAAGGGACGGCGCAGGCGCTGGGGAGGGAGTGTCTGGAGCAGCAGGCCCCCCAGGCCCTGCCGGGACGGGAGCAGGAACGGGGCCGACGTTGGTGTATCGAGGTGGATGGCAGCCTGGTGCCTACCCGGG
>CAZIXH010000454.1:0-3946 GCA_964543055.1 uncultured bacterium | reverse complement strand
TGCAGCCGGTACCGTAGGCGGAGCGGCCCCCCAGCACCAAACGCCAGCGTTTGAGGCGCACGAGGTTCTAGCCAAGAGGGGTCTCTCTCATGGTGGTCCTTTATCGTTTCAAAACCGCGATAATCCGCGCACTGGCAGCATCGGGGCGGAAGGTATCGTTTTGGAGCGTGAAGGTAAGGGTGTGGCGGTTGACGGGCAGGGTCTGGGGGTCAAGGTCGCAGGTGGGGTTGTTGTGGCCGCGCCGCTCCTCGAGGCGAACCACCAGACTCAAGCCGCGCCGCTCCAGGCCGGTTATCGAAACGCCCCGGTAGGCTTCCTGGCAGGTTCCGGCGTTGTCGTACAACTCCAGCAGTCCCTCCTCCTGCACACCGCCGGTACTCAGTCGTACCTGCCGCAATATCTCGACCTGATAGCCCTGCCCCATGCCCGAGCTATAGCAGACCAGGCTATCGCGGCCCGCTACCCGGTACTTGAGGCAGCTCGAGGCATAGGCCTGGTCGGTATAGCGCAGCAGGCGCAGGCGGCTGGGGGTGCGCTCAAACAGGGCCACCCCGCCGAAGCGATTGTCGGGGGGGTCGTAGGTGACCTGAACCACCAGCTCGCGCCGGTTGGGGGCGCTGAAAGAACCCTCGAGAACCCTGTTGAGCGCAATCGTGCCGCTGTAGAGGCTGGGCCTGGCGGTGCAGGTCTGCTCCTTGAGCACCACCCGGCTGGCACACAGCGCAGCCATCACCCCCTTGAGCTCCGCCTCGCTATAAGCTCGGTCCTCAAAGCGCAGATGGGCCTGGGCCAGGGCTGGCGTTAGTAGGAAAAAGACAAGCAGTCGCTTCATCTGTAGCTCCCTAGGTGTTGAATGCGGTGATATAGACGACGATGCTCGAGGAACCACGCTCGATGTATACGGTAGGATAAAAACCCGAAGCCGTGCGAGCCTGTTGCGTTTGCGAGGACCTGAGCTGATAGACCTCGAGCGGGGGTTTGGGGTTGAACCAGTCTTGCTTTAGCAGGTTCTGCGGTAGCCCACTCAGCTCAGGGGCCCGCACCAGGTTATTTTCACTCAAAAACCAGGGCAGTGCCTCGGGGGGCAGCTCGAACCGGGCCTGCACAAACCAGTCCTGAAACCCTTCGGCGTAGGATTGCCAGTTTTGAGCGGTGGCGGGAATCCGGAGCCCAACCCACGCAGCGTACTCCGCCGAGGTGGGAAAAGCAGTGTTGTTGGAGAAGACGGACGCGGTGAGGCTCCGGAACATCCAGTAGCCCGCAAGCCCTAATAGAACGACCCCGGCCAGGACAAAAAGCAGCCGGGTACGCTGACGTCGGGGTGGAGTGGTCATGATCGGTTCCTTTTCTGGGGTTTAGGCAGGCCGCCTAGGGCTTGGCCTCCAGTCCCAACATCTGGGCAACAAGTGGCAATACTTTTGCTCCGCGTTCAGGGTCAATCTCACCATCCCCCCTGGGCGCAACCGCTGCCCCCACCCCGGTCTGACGGGCTTTCTCGCCAATACTGCGGCGCTCCGGGGCTTCAAACGTGGCAAAGGTTCGGCGCAGCAGGGGCAAGACCCGCACAAAGGCCTCCAGGTGCAAACCCGCGAGCCAGTTGTTCAGCAGGCCGAACAACACATCGTCGTGAATCAGAATCAGGCCGCTCCCCTTCAAAAAACCCTCCAGCCACCCACTGGCCTTTTCCGGCTCAGGGTTGGAAAGGGCTAAACCCAGGCGGCGGGCGGTCTCATCGGGATTGTAGACCCCGGCCTCCATCAAGAGCCGCACGGCCCGTCCTACCACCAGACCGTGGCCCGAAACCTGGTTGGATAGCTTGCCCAGGGTCTCGAGCCAGAGGGCTTTTAGTTCGGGGTCTTGCAGGGTCTGGAGGGCACTGTGCAGCTCCACGATGCGCCCAAACATCTCGGCAGCGGCCTCATCGGAGATGGCCGCGCAGGCATTGGGCAGCCCCACGCAGATGCGGGCCACCAGGCCCTCCACCACGTGCTGCACCATCTGGGTATCGGTCTGGCGCACGTTGCCGTAGCGCACAATCCGCGCCAGGGGCGGCACCGCCTGCATCAACACCCCCACATCGCTGGCCTGGGCGGCCCGGGTTTCGATGGCCTGCATGAGCGCGAACGAAGCGGTAGGAAGCTCGGCCAGCAGGACATCTTCCAGCATCGGGGTCAGGCTGGGCAGGTCGGCCTTCTGAGCCACCTCCATCACCTTGCTAGAGCTGGCCTCTGGCAGCGTGGAACCATAGCGGCCCGCTTCAATCAGGGCGATGGCAAACTCGGGCTCCCACTTGAGCCGCCAGGCCTCTTTGAAGGTGCCCTTGCCGCTGGCATGGGCCGGCGTTGCCCAGTGGACGCCCAGCAAGCGCAGGCGGTGGAAGAGCCTCGAGCGAGCCAGGTCGGTTTCCTTGCGCAGGTCCAGTTCCATCTCCCGCACCGCAGCATCCTGGGTCAGGCGCAGGCGTCTGACCTCACGGGCCAGGTCTTGCTGCAAGGGGGCCGCCGGGGTCTCATCGGGCACGACCCCCAGGCGCTCGCCGATGTTCAGTTGTTCGTCTATGAGCGGTAGCACCCGCGGATTGCCCGAAGCAAAGGTGGCCTCGGCGGACTCGTTCATCTCCTCCAGCCCTGGCAAAGCCCGCCCCCGCAAGGCCGCCAGTGTGTCGGCCAGGCGCACCGCATCGATCACCTGGGCAGGGCTGCCGCCCAGGTCTTTCTCGCGCAGCAACCCCGCAATCCGGGCCATCCAGCGCTCGGTAATCTGGTCTTGGGTCTCCCACAGGTGCTGATACCACCCTGGCGAGGTGATGCCCGCCCCGTAGCCACTGAACCTCGAGAGCCGTCCAAAAGTCCAGGGCACCCAGGTCGCCGCAACCTTGTTTTTATTCAGCCCCTTGAGCAGCTCCACGTCAGATTTTCGTAAGTCGGCCAGGGGTTTTGCCTTGAGGGCCGGCCCGTGCCAGGCACCGCAGATGACAGCGATTTTTTGGTACCCCGCTTTTTGGGCCTGCCGGATGTTTTGCCGCATGGCCGCTTCCCGCAGTTGTTCGGTGGGGTCGTCGGGCAGCACCAGCCCGCCCTGTGCGTCTTCACGCAAGGCCGAAATGGCCTCCAAAATGGCCTCAAAAACCTGCTCGCCCCTGCGTTCTTCGACCAGGTGGTTCCACCAGCGCTCGAAGTCGTTGTAGCCTGCGGCCTGGGCCAGGGCGGTCAAGGGGGCAGGGTGGGGGGGCGCATCGGAGGGGCGCTCCTGGGCCTCGGGCGCGGGCGAAGCCCGGAGCTCCTCGCCCAAACGATGGGTCAGGGGGAGGTCAAAAAACCGTGTGGGAACCCCGGCCACCAGACCATATTTCAGGGCCTGCCATTCCGGCGAGAACTCAGCAAAAGGATAAAACGAAGCCCGGGCGGGGTTTTCACTGGCATACACCAGCAGGGCCACGGGCGGCTGCATCTGCTCGTGAAGAATCAGGGGCAACAAGGGGTCGGCCTCCGGGGGGCCTTCCACCAGGATGGAGTCGGGCTGTAAAGCCTCGAGGGCCGCTATCAAGCTTCGCGCAGAGCCCGGCCCGTGGTGGCGAATACCGAATATGTGAACGCTCATTGGTTTTCCTCGTCGGTGGCCCTGTTTACCGGGTTGCCCAGAATATATTGACGGACGGAATTAATTCGCTCGAATCCGAGCTATTCCCAAAAACACCCTGTCCCGGAACTCGTTGAGCCGCATCTCTCCATCCACTCCCTCACCCAACAGAGGTTCGCGCTGACAGGCACAGACTGCTACAAGACCTCCCGGCAGGCACGGTAGAGGTCTTTCCAGCCCTGGCGCTCCTTCACCACCGTTTCCAAATACTCCTGGTACACCACCTTGTCCTGTACAGGGTCCTTGACGATAGCCCCCACCAGCCCCGAGGCGATGTCTGAAGCCTTGAGGCTGCCATCCCCAAAGT
>CAZIXH010000453.1:0-2820 GCA_964543055.1 uncultured bacterium | reverse complement strand
GGGAAAGGGCCCCAGCTCTCTGGGCACGCTGTGCTGGCCCCTGGGCTTGGTGATGAGTACACCAATAAACGAGGCCGGGCCCACCGTGTAGGGGGTGGGGTCAATTTCGTAGTAGACGGTGGGGCGGGCGGTGGCTTTGGCAGCCCTGCTCTCGACCGCATACACCTCCTGCTGAATACGGGCCACCAGCCGCTCGGCCTGCGACTCCAGACCCAGCACCCGGCCCAATAGCCGCGTGGAGCGGAAAATGTCGTCGTAGGTTTCGGCCTTGATGGCGAAGCTGGGGATGCCCACCTTCTCCAGCGACTCGTGCAGCTTGCCGTAGATAGATACCAGCACCAGATCGGGCTTGAGGGCCACCATGGCCTCGAGGTTCGGATTAAAGTACCCCCCCACCTTGGGGAGCCGCTTCACCGCCTCGGGAAAGTCGGAAAAGTCGTCCACCCCCACCAGCCGCCCACAGGCGTTCATGGCGCAAACCGTCTCGGTGACCGAGGGCAGCAGGGTCACGATGCGCTGGGGGGCCGCCTTGAGGGTGACGCTACGGCCCAGGTCATCGGTGAGGGTACGGGGGAACTGCGCCAGGCCCAGAGCCGAAAGCTGAAAGCCCAACACCAAGAACATCCACAAAAACCATCTCTTCACATTGCGTCCTTTCCCAACCCGGCTTCGCGTGAGGGGCATTTTTTGCGTTGGTGGCGGGCTGCTATTCGCCACAGGACGTAAAAAAACGCCCTCGGGAGTGAGGACGCTACATGGATAGGTTCCCCGAAACTCCCTCTTCTTGCGAGAGGTGCCTTCCGTATCGGAGTAAGAAGGCGTTTTGGCAGGTATTCGGACTTCGGGCGGTGGTTGAAAGGCTTTGCGCCTGTCTACCCCAATGCGCCGTTACCGTTGCGCGACAGTGCCGGACTTGCACCGGACTTCCCCACTTTAAGCCTGAGCTACGCGCCCAGGCACCAAAACTTTCGCCGGGTTGTGTGGGCCCTAGCGGGCTTGAAATCACCGTACACCCAGCACCCTATTCTTGACAAGGGTCGCTCCGCCGACTAACCTAATCTTTGCGTCTGAGAAATCAGACCGACCCTCTGCCGGGGTGGTGGAACTGGTAGACACGCTATCTTGAGGGGGTAGTGCCCGTAAGGGCGTAGGGGTTCAAGTCCCCTTCCCGGCACCAAGCGTACCCTTACCTCAACCCTCTCCCAACGGGAGAGGGTTGGTTAAGGAGGATGACATCTCAATGTTTGGCCTGAATGCACTGCTCAATCCAAATTCCCAGCGGAGAATCTTCTTGCGGGCAACGGTGCGTTGTATCGGCTAAACTGAACTTTCTTGCACCCCAGCCCGCGACCCACGCGGGCTTTTCTGTAATGGCACATTGGAACCCAGCAAACCTGGTTTTAAGGCCTCAGCACTCTACATTCAACACCCTTTGAGGTGCACCATGCGATACGAGAACGACAACATCCCCGTGTTCGGCAAGCACGACGCCCAGACCCTCGCGCAGCTCCGCGATGTGGCCAGCCGTGCGGGCAAGACTGCCCTGATGGCCGACGGACACATGGGCTACATCATGCCCATCGGCGGCGTGGCCGCCTACCAGGGCAAGGTTTCGGTGGCGGGCGTGGGCTTCGATATTGCCTGCGGCAACGCGGCCATTCGCACCGACTTGAAGCTGGCTGATATTCAGCCCTACCTGGAAAAGCTAGCCGACGCAATTGCCGCCAGCGTCAGCTTTGGCGTGGGGCGCAGCAACAGGGCCGACGACGCTCCCATCGACCACCCTTTGTTTGAAGAAGCTGCCTGGGAGGCCCTGCCCAACAAAACCACCCGCGAAGCCCTGCGCCAGAAAGCCCGCGCCCAACTAGGCACTGTGGGGTCGGGCAACCACTATGTGGACGTGTTCGCCGACGAACAGAGCCGCGTCTGGGTGGGCGTCCACTTCGGCAGCCGTGGCCTGGGGCACACCATTGCCTCGGGCTTTATGGCCCTCTCACAAAACCGCCCCTGGGACACCCGAGGTGCGGAGGTGGAGGCGCTCTTAGAGCTGGACTCGGAGCTGGGCCAGCGCTACTGGGCCCTCATGAACCTGGCCGGCGAGTACGCCTACGCAGGGCGCGAGTGGGTGGCCCGCAAGGTGGTGCAGATTCTGGGCGGCAAGGAAGAGGAACTCGTCCACAACCACCACAATTACGCCTGGAAGGAGGTTCACGGTGGAGAGGAGTGGGTGGTTGTCCGCAAGGGCGCAACCCCCGCCTTCCCTGGGCAGAAGGGTTTTGTGGGCGGCAGCATGGGCGACGACGCGGTGATCTTGCAGGGCACCGTCCATGCCGATGCCGAGACCCGCGCCATGCAGGAGGTGGCCCTCTTCTCCACTGTTCACGGAGCGGGCCGGGTGATGAGCCGCCGCAGGGCGCTGGGCAAGGTCAACCGCAAGACCGGCGAGGTAATTGAGCCGGGCCAGGTCACGCAAGGCGCCATGAAGAAGTGGGTCAAGCAAAAGGGCGTGATTTTGCGCGGCGGCGGTCTGGACGAGAGCCCCCACGTTTACCGCCGCCTGCCGGAAGTGCTGGAGGCCCAAGGCTCCACCATCCAGGTGCTACACACCCTGAAGCCCCTGATTGTGGTGATGGCCGGGGCGGATGAGTTTGACCCGTACAAGGATTGAGGTTTGGGATTTAGTACAGCGTCGTAGAGATACCCGTACACTTCGACAAGTTCCATGATATGTGGCCCTAAAACCCCCTCCCTACCACGTAGGGAGGGCGGGGGAGGGTATTGGGCAAGGCCCCTGAACCGACTTGCTGCGTGAAGGCGAAG
>CAZIXH010000452.1:0-3363 GCA_964543055.1 uncultured bacterium | reverse complement strand
CCTCCCAGCGCCCCGCCCGCAGGGCATCCTGCAAAGCCAGGGCGTCGCAGTCCAGGTCTACCCAGGCTCGGCTTGCATCGGTGTAGGCCACCCCCAGCTTGCGCAGCTTGGCCAGGGCTACTGCCAGGGAGTTCATGGGGTCGGCTGCCTCGGGCCAGAACAGCTCGGCCAGAAAGCGCCGGGGCTTAGGGCCTTCCAGGGCCAGGTAGGCCAGCAGCAGAAGCGGCTTCTCCCGGCTGAAGCCGCTACCCTCGAGCCAGAGCCCCCCCAGCGTGTGTAGCATGGCCCCAGTTTACCCAGCCCGCAGAGCGTTCATGGAGCGTTAAGGGGTGTTTCGTTAACCTCCGGGTGTGCTAGGGTATGGCACACTACAAGCAAGGCGCAAAGGGAGGTCACGAATGAAACAGCTATGGTTTGGTCTTTTGGGAGTGCTGTCGCTGTTGCTCACAGCTTGTCCTGGTGGTGGCGGAGTTACCTGCGATCCCACCGGCACCGGCAATCTGGTGGTGAACGTGACCGGCTTGCCGGGCGGAGTCAATGCTGCGGTTACGGTGAGTGGGCCGGGCGGCACACAGACCCTCACCGGCAGCCAGACTTTTACCGGAACAGCAGCGGGCCCCTACACCATTACGGCAGCCAAGGTAGCCCAGAGCGATCCGTTGATCCGCACCGCCTTCAGCGCCACCGTTAGCAGTAGCCCGGCTTGTGTCCGCAACGGCCAGAACGAGACCGTGACCGTCACCTACACCGCCATTCCTAGCAGCAACAAGCTCTGGATGGATAACAGCAACCCCCCTAGTGGCGCATCGCCCGTGCTGGGCTTTGCGGCCTCGCTCCTGGGCAGCACCGCCACCCAAAGCCCCACCGTGAGTGCGGGTACCATCGGCCTGCGCGACCTGACCTTCGACCAGGACGGCAACCTCTGGGGCATCGGGGGCACCACCGCAGACCCCAACCTGGTCCGCTACCCGGCCAGCCAGATGGGCGCCTCGGGCAGCAAAGTGCGCGACCGTGGCCTCAACATTGCTGGTCTGGGCTGCCTACCGGGGCCCGCCCGGCTGGCCTTTGATGGGAGTGGCAACCTTTGGGTCAGCGTTCCCTGTGCCAATAAGGTGGTTCGGGTCAGCGCAGCACAGCTAGATCTTTCCGGCAGCATCACCCCTGGCGTGGAGATCACGGGTCTGAATGGTCCGGAGGGTCTGGCTATTGACAGTACAGGCAATTTGTGGATTGCCAATGCGGGCGCAGACCGGGTGGTCAAATTCAATGCCAGCCGCCTGAGCGCCAGCACCAGCGGCCCCGACCTCACCATCCAGTCCCAGACCCCGAGCCCGGTTATCAACACCCTGGACGCCAATCTGCTGGCCTTCGATGCCTCGGGGAACCTGTGGGTCATGGCTTTTGGCGGCAACGTGCTGTACCGCCTGACCAGCAGCAACCAGAGCGGCAGCGGCAACCAGACCCTAACCCCCTCCATTCAGGTCAGTGTGCCGGTGGGGGCAGTACTGGAGGGTATGGCTTTCGACGAAGGGGGCGGGCTCTGGATCACCTACTCCGCCGGCAAGTTTGCCCGGCTTTCCTCCACGCAACTCGGTACCAGCAGCACCTCGGGTAGCCCCACCACCCCCGAGCGGATTATTACCAGCAGTAGCATCGGCAATGCTGGAGGCTTGGCCCTCTACCCTGCCCCGGCGAGCCTCCCACTCTTCCACAAGCTACCCTAGCCCCTCGGTCAGTCCCTCAATCCCGCCCCTGGCGGGATTTTTTGTTTCTCGGCCTTGCATTCCAAACCGTTCATGGCTCGTTCAACCCCTTAGCACTACCTTTGGGGCAGCTTCGGGAGAACCTGAAGACCCTAAAGGAGGACACCCATGAAACACCTTTGGAAAGCAATCTTTACAAGCTCGCTGCTCTTACTGGCGGCCCGCGGCTCCAATAAACCGAGCGGAACCCTGCAAATCCCGGTGGATAGCGGCCTCGCTCCCGCACAAGCCACCCTCCCTTGCCCCGCCGGCAACCCGCGCCCCCTGGCCCGCATGGTGGGCGAAAGCGGTATTGCCATGGACTTTGTGCTCGGTGAGCTGGTGGTCAGCACCGATGACGAGTCCAGGCTCAACGCCTTCTTGGCCCGCTGGGGGGGGCAGGTTATCGGTCAGGCACAGAAAGTGGGCGATGCCCCCAAAACCTATCAGGTGCGGCTCGACCCCTCGGCGGCCCAGGTGGAGAGCATCCTGCAACGGCTCAATCAAAACGCACCCGACCTGAAGGGGCGTTTTAGCACCTCGAGCCAGGCCGCTGCCCAGTTGCTGGCGGTAGCGCTGGCCGAGGCCAACCAGGAGAAAATGACCATCACCCCCAATTTTGTGCTCACCTCCGGGGCCATCGCGACTGGAAGCACCAGCGAAGCCCCCTCCTCGGGTACTGATAGCATTCCCTATAGCCCCAATGCCTTTGAATGGACCTACATGAACCGGGGCAGCGCCCAGGATATCGGGGTGGGTGAGGCCTGGCGTTTGCTCGAGCGGGCCGGACGCTTTAACAACAAGGTTCGCATCATGATTCTGGACGGTGGGTTCGCACCCAGCGGCGACTTCCCCGAGACCCGCCAGGTGGTGGGAAGCTGGAACGAGTCCAACCTGCTGCAATGCTCGGGGGGTAATTCTTGCCCATGGCACGGCACCCACGTCACCACTTCGGCCATGGGCCGTGCCGACAATGCCTTTGGCGTGGCCGGCCCCGCAGGGCCGGTAGGGGAGCTACTGGCGGTGCCTTTCCAGGGGGACTTTATCGGCATCATCACCACCCTCGAGCGCATCATCACCGCCACCCTTTTCGGCAATCCTAAAATCATCAATATGAGCTTTGGCTTCGAGCTCGATCTGGGTTGGGACGTCGCGGTCAAGGTGGCCTGCCTGGGGCTATGCCCCGCACCCAGCGAGGTAGTTGACGGCTTCACCGCAGCAGTCGCAGCTACCGGCAAGCTGATTTTTGCGGCGGCAGGGAATGCGGGCAAGGACGTGGACAACGGCGGCGGCATCGAAGGCTCCACCTTCATTCCCTGTGAGTCGCGCTCGGTGATCTGCGTGGGTGGGATGGCCCACGATGCCACGGCCCGCGACGCTGGCTCTAACTTTGGCAGCAAGCGCGACGACAACAGCGTGGACATTTATGGCCCTTACTGGCTCTGGGTCGGTTTCGACCCCGACAACCGGGCCAATCAGGCCCGCCTGCGGGCTGGCACCAGTTACGCCTCCCCCTTTGTGGCTGGCGTGGCAGCATTGGTCTGGGCCACGAACCCTTCCTTGGATGCCGGTCAGGTCTGGTCTATTTTGCGCGACACGGCCCATGTGGGCGGGGTGGGGG
>CAZIXH010000451.1:0-14176 GCA_964543055.1 uncultured bacterium | reverse complement strand
AAATGAAAAATCGGAGCGGTTCATGGCATTCAATATAGAGCGCTCTTCACATATTCTGAGCCTTCCGGCCTCAAGAAAGCCTTGTCCTGATCAGAACAGTGGCTGCCTGGATGGGCGACCAGGTCTATGTAGGGCGCGATGGCTGATGCCGGATGTGTGGCAAAAAACCTCCCCTAAATACAGGGGAGGTTGGTCAAGCGTTGTACCGGAGTTTTAGCCTTCCAATCCCCCCACATCCCAGTGCTCAGGCGAACGCCAGAGGTTGGATATGAGCAGCTCGCGCACGGCCAGGAATGCTTTGGGCAGCCGCTCGTAGAGCGTGATGAAGAGTTCTTCGTGAGAGAGGATTTCTTCGCGCCATAGGTCACGGTCAATGGCCATCAGCTCCTGGAATTGCTCCTTGCTGAAGTCCAGGCCGCGCCAGTCCAGGTCTTCGTAATGGGGCACGTACCCCAGCGGCGATTCGGTGCCACGCCCGCGTCCATTAGCCCGGTCTACGATCCACTTCAAAACCCGCATGTTTTCGCCAAAGCCCGGCCAGGCAAAGTTGCCATTTTTGTCCTTGCGGAACCAGTTCACACTGAAAATACGAGGTGGGTCCACTACCCGGCGACCCATATCCAGCCAGTGGTTGTAATAGCTGGCCATGTGGTAGCCGATGAAGGGCAGCATGGCGAAGGGGTCGCGGCGCACTTCGCCGATCTGCCCGAAAGCGGCGGCAGTCATCTCCGAGCCCATGGTGGCGCCCAGGTAAACCCCAAACGACCAGTTGAAGCTCTGGTACACCAGCGGCACCACCGTAGCCCGACGCCCGCCGAAGATGAAGGCTTTGATAGGTACGCCGTTGGGGTTTTCCCACTCGGGGTCAATGGCCGGGTTTTGGTGGGCCGGTGCGGTGAAGCGGCCATTGGGATGGGCGGCTTTACGGCCACAGTCGGGAGTCCATTCCTGGCCCTGCCAGTCAATGGCTTTGGTAGGAGGTGGGCCGTCCATGCCTTCCCACCACACATCACCTTCTGGAGTCAGGGCCACATTGGTGAAGATGGTGTTGGCTTTGATGGACTCCATGGCATTGGGGTTGGTGGCGTAGGAAGTGCCAGGGGCCACCCCAAAGTAGCCGGCCTCAGGGTTGATGGCATACAGGCGCCCATCGGGGCCGGGCTTGATCCAGGCGATGTCATCACCCACGGTAGTAACCTTCCAGCCATCGTCCTGGAAGGGCTTGGGTGGGATCAGCATGGCGAAGTTGGTCTTGCCGCAGGCCGAAGGGAAAGCGGCGGCTACATAGGTTTTCTGGCCTTTGGGGTCTTGTACGCCCAGAATAAGCATGTGCTCGGCCAGCCAGCCTTCATCCCGACCGATTACGCTTGCGATGCGAAGAGCAAGGGCCTTTTTGCCCAGCAGGGCGTTGCCACCGTACCCAGATCCATAGCTCCAGATGCTGCGCTCCTCGGGGAAGTGCACGATGTATTTGACCTTGGGGTTGCAGGGCCAGGGGATGTCCTTCTGACCGGGTTCCAGAGGCATCCCCACGGTGTGCATACAGGGTACAAAGTCGCCATCCTCGCCCAGCACGTCATAAACGGCCTTACCCATGCGGGTCATGATCTTCATGTTGACCACCACATAGGCCGAGTCGGTGATCTCGATGCCGATATAGCTAATGGGAGAACCCAGCGGCCCCATGCTGAAGGGGATTACATACATGGTGCGGCCCCGCATGCAACCATCAAACAGGCCCTGCAGGGTGGCGTGCATCTCTTTGGGGTTGACCCAGTTGTTGGTGGGGCCAGCGTCTTCTTTGTTGATGGAGCAGATGAAGGTGCGGTCTTCGACCCGGGCGACGTCGCTGGGGTCGGAACGGGCCAGGAAGCTGTTGGGGCGCAGCTGGGGGTTCAGACGGATAAAAGTACCCGCCTCAACTAGCTGCTCGCAGAGGGCGTTGTACTCCTCTTCAGAGCCATCGGCAAAGTGGACATTGTCTGGCTTACACAGGGCAACCGCCTCGGTGATCCAGTGCTTGACCCGCTCGCTTTTGATGTAAGGGGGGAACTCGAGGTTTTGCATATTGTCCTTAACTCTAACGGTTGTTCCTGGATATTTCACGGACATTTTGGTTCCTCCTCCGACAGGCTGGCAACTTTGATAAAAATATCACTAGCCTTCAAAATCAGTTTCCAATACGAGTTCACAACTCAGTAGGGTCAATCGCCCCAGTTTGAGCCAATCGGGAACGCCTAAACTAAGTTCATGAAAATCCGTTTGCGAGAAAATGGGTCGCTGGTGCTCGATTTACCTGAAGGCACGAGCTTCGTTCTAAATGGAGAAGAACGGGTACTCGAGCGGGCCAAATTAGCCCTGTGTCGCTGCGGTCACTCGGAAAACAAGCCTTTTTGCGATGGAAGCCACAAACGGGTAGGTTTCGAGGCAGCAGCCGGTGAGGTAGAGTTCATTTTCGAAAGTTGACTTCCCTGACACTGGAGTCCGATGAGGGTGATTATTGGGTCGCCCGTTCAATGTTTTCTCTCGGCGCAGATCGGATGGCAAGCAACCAGGTACAATTGATTTCATGCAAGCTTCCACGCCTGCCTCGCGCCAGCGCCGCCCAGTGCTGTGGAGCTTGTTGGGGTTGACCCTGATTGCTATGGGCCTCCTGCTGGCCCAACCCCTCAGCCCCGAGGGTCGCTTTGCCCTGAAGATGATTCCCCACCATGCCCAGGCGGTGGAGCTGGCCAGGATTTTAGAGCGTCGGGCTGCTGACGAAAACCTGCGCTACTTTGCCCAGGATGTGGTTCAGACCCAGCAGGCCCAGATGGCCCAGATGCGATACTGGCTTCCCTGGTGGCGACAGCTCACCGTTGGCTTTGAGCGCCCCAGCGCCCAGGTCGCCGCAGCAATGGGCATGGCTTCCCCGCAAGAGATCGCCGAACTGCTGGCCATGCAAGGCCGCGCCGCCGAGACAAAATTCCTGCAACTGATGATTCGCCACCACCAGGGTGCCTTACCCATGATTGAGCAGGGTCTGAACGAAGTCAAAACAGAGGGCCTGCCCCGACGCCTCATTGAAGCCATGGGCCAAAGCCAGACCGGCGAGATTCAGACCATGGAACGCTGGCTAACCGAGCGTGGGGGAGAGAAGTTGCTCTTTGACCCAAGCGCCATGCCCAACCACGGGCACTGAGCCAACCGTACAGATCATCCGCTTTTTTGAGCATTCATCTTTTGGCTTTTTAGCCCGTAATTGGGGACAATTGTCCTTATGGAGCTTCTGGAGTGGTTCTGGCAGAATGGGATGCATACCCCAGAGGGGGACTTTTTCTTATGACCAACCGACGTTTTACCTTCTACGCCTGGGGCGTGGTGATTTTTACCCTGGTAGTCATTTTGTGGGGGGATGTGGTGCAGGCCACCGGCTCCGGAGATGGCTGTGGAGCGCACTGGCCTACCTGCAATGGCGAGGTGCTGCCCGCTTTTCGGGGTCTGGAAACCTTTATCGAGTTTTTCCACCGCATCACCAGTGGCCTCTCGCTGCTCCTGACCATTGGGCTTCTGGTCTGGTCGCGCCGGACTTTCCCCCAGGGGCACCTGGCACGGCTTGGGGCCGCGCTCTCGATGTTCTTCATGATTACCGAGAGCCTGGTGGGGGCCGGGTTGGTGCTGTTTCGGCTGGTAGGGGAGGATGCTAGCATTGCCAGGGCCGTCATAGCCCCCATTCATCTCATCAACACCCTCTTCCTGATTGGGTCACTGGCCCTCACGGCGTGGTGGTCGAGCCACCCCGATCACCGCCCGGTCTGGAAAGGGCAGGGCTTGCTGGGCTGGGCTTTGGGCCTGGGCTTTATGGGAATTTTGGGGGTGGCTGCCTCTGGGGCGCTGACCTCGCTGGGCGACACCCTATTCCCCGTGCGTAACACCGCCGAGGCGGTGGGCCGTGCGCTCACGCCAGGGGAGCACTTTCTGGTGCAGCTTCGCATCTACCATCCCTTCATTGCGGTGATGGTGAGCGTGTATGTGGTTCTGGTTGCCAACTGGGTGGCCATCCTTCGGCCCAGCATCTACACCAGGTGGTTCGCTCGAGCAGCAGGGGTGGTGTTTATCCTGCAACTGGGCATGGGTTACCTTAACGTGCAGCAGCTAGCGCCGCTCTACACCCAGCTACCCCATCTGCTGCTCTCCGATGTAATCTGGGTTACCTGGTTGTTGCTCACGGTTTCGGCCCTGAGCCTGGCGTATCATGCGCCTTCGGCCAGGGTTCCTGCGCCCGAAGCAAGGTAAACTACTATGGTGGTCTCTGTTGCCAATCCCGAACGCGCCACCTGGCGCGATTACTTCTGGTTAACCAAGCCCCGTGTGATTAGCTTGTTGCTATTCACCACCCTGATGGCCATGTTCATTGCGGCGGGGGGCTGGCCGGGCCTGGGCTTGTTTGTGGTGGTGTTGGTGGGCGGTTATATGGCGGCGGGTTCGGCCAATGCCTACAACATGGTCATTGACCGCGATATTGATGGCCGCATGAAGCGTACCGCTCAGCGCCCGACCGTCACCGACAAAATCAGCACCCGCGATGCCGCCATTTTCGCCACGGCCCTGATGGTGTTTTCCTTCCTGCTTTTGTGGTGGGGCACCAACCTGGCTACTGCGCTGCTGGCCATGGCCGGGCTGGGCTGGTATGTGCTCATTTACACCCTCTACATGAAGCGCCGCTTCTGGAGCAACATCGTGATTGGTGGCGCGGCCGGGGCCTTCCCGCCTCTGGTGGGCTGGGCGGCGGTAACGGGTGAGCTGAACCTATTTGCCTGGTATCTGTTTCTGCTGATTTTCTTCTGGACGCCTGTGCACTTCTGGGCCCTGGCCCTCATGATCAAAGACGACTACGCCGCAGTGGGGATTCCCATGCTGCCGGTGGTGCGGGGGGAGCGGGAAACGGCCTATCAGATCTGGCTCTATGCCATCCTGACCGCGGTTATTGCCCTGATTCCGGTGCTGATGGGGGAGTTGCGCTGGTTTTATTTAGTAGTAGCGCTGGTACTCAATGGGTTGCTCCTGGTGCGGAGCTTGCGCCTGTACCAGACCCTCGAGCGCCCCTGGACGCTATCGCTGTACAAATACTCCATGTTATATCTGGCATTGCTTTTTGTTGCGATGGCTGTAGACCGCGCCCTGTGGATGTAGATACAATACCCTGGCTGGGTACGGGTTTTGGTAACCGTGTCTGAAATGTTTCCAAATAAAATGCGTTAGAATAGCCCAAGCAACCAAGGGAGGACGTAGGAATGCTGCAACGAAGTATAGGTTTGATAATCCTGCTGATGCTGGGGTTGGTGCTGGCGGCCGAGCCAGGTCAGGCGGGGGGACATACCCTAAACATCCTGGATCGGGATGCCTCGGCGTTCAACCGCGAGGTTCGGGGGCTGCTGGCCTGGGTGATGGGCTTTGCGGCCCTGGTGTTCGTGGTGGTCACGGGTGCGCTTATCTACGTGACGGTCAAGTTTCGCCGCACGGGTAAGGAGACCAGCGAGCCCGAGCAGATGCACGGTAACGACCGCCTCGAGGTGGCCTGGACGGTTATTCCTACCGTCATTGTGCTGATTATCTTTGGCCTTACCGCCCAGAGCATGTTCAAGCTGGATCGCCCCACCCCAGGGGCCATGGTGGTAGAGGTACGCGGCTGGCAGTTCTGGTGGGACTTCCACTACAAAGACCACGGAATCCGCAACTCCAACGAGCTCATCCTCCCGGTGGGCAAACCGGTGCGCTTTGAAATAACCGGGGGTGTGGATGGTAACTACGACGTAATCCACTCCTTCCGCATTGCCAGCCTGGTAGGCACCAGGGATGCTATTCCAGGGGTGGTGACCCATGTCGAGGTCACGCCCGAGAAGGTGGGCACCTACTATGGGCAGTGCGTGGAGCTGTGTGGGGCTTCCCACGCCAACATGCGCTTCCGGGTCAAGGTGGTGCCCCAGGAAGAGTTTGACCGCTGGATTGCAGGCGCCAAAGCCTACCAGGCTTCCACGCCCAGCGACTCTACCCTGGTGCGGGGTGAGGAGCTCTACAAACAGCAGTGCGCGGCCTGCCATGCCATTAAAGGGGTATCTCAGGGCCTGGTGAACAACCCCGACCTGACCTTCTTTGGTAACCGCACCACCGTAGGGGCGGGGATGTGGCCCAATACGCCCGAGTACCTCGAGCCCTGGATCAAAAACTCCCCTGGTATGAAGCCCGGCGTCAAGATGCCGGCCTTCCCCAACCTTTCCGACGACGACGTAAAGGCCATCTCGGCCTACCTGATGAGCCACAAAGTAGATGGCCTCGACTTTAGCAAGCTGGAGAAGTTCTAACGGGAGGTTTGAGTCAATATGGCGGTTGCAACTCCACAAAGCGCTTCCCGTATGGGTTTCTGGGCCTCGGTCTGGGATCTCTTGACCACCAGTGACCACAAAAAAATCGGGATGATCTATCTGGTCACGTCCTTCGTGGCCTTCGGACTTTCCGGCCTGATGGCGGTGGCCATTCGCTGGCAGCTGGCGGGCCCCGAGCAGCAGTTCCTGGTGGGCGATGCCTACAACCAGGTGCTCACCCTGCACGGCGCCACCATGCTCTTTTTCTTCATCATCCCGGCGGGGTTGGCGGGTTTCGGCAACTTCATCTTGCCCCTCATGCTGGGAGAGCGGGACGTGGCCCTGCCGCGTATTAACGGCTTCGCGGCGTGGCTTTTCGTCTTCTCGGCGGTGCTGATTTATGCCTCGCTCTTCTTTGGCGGGGCGCCGGATGTGGGCTGGACCTTCTACTACCCCTTCTCGCGTACTACGGGCCTGGGCACCGACTTCTTCATGATGGGCGTGCTCCTGGTGGGGCTCTCGAGCCTCCTGGGTTCGGCCAACTTCGCCGCTACGGTCTACAACTTGCGGGCCAAGGGCATGGGTCTGTGGAAGATGCCCATCTTTGTCTGGGGCATCTTTGCGACCTCCATGCTCTCGCTTTTCGCCTTGGCCGGGATTACCGCTGCCAGCCTGACGGTCTTGCTCTCCCGCAAGCTGGGCCTCAGCCTGTTTGACCCAGGCATCGGCGGCGACCCGGTGCTGTTTCAGCAGTTTTTCTGGTTCTACTCGCACCCGGCGGTGTACATCATGCTGCTACCCTACCTGGGTATTGCCGCTGAAATCGCCTCGACCTTCTCGCGCAAGCCGGTGTTCGGTTACCGCTTCATGGTGTTTGCCCTGGTGGGTATTGCGGTGGTGGGCTTCCTGGTCTGGGCGCACCACATGTTCACGGTGGGTGAGAGCCTCCTGTTCCAGCTGGTGTTTGTCTTCTTCACGGTGCTGGTAGCGGTGCCGACCGGGGTGAAGATCTTCAACCTCCTGGGCACGCTCTGGGGCGGCCAGCTGGACTTCAAGACCCCCATGCTCTTCGTGATGGGCTTCATGTTCAACTTCCTGCTGGGCGGCATTACCGGGGTGATGCTGGCGGTGGTGCCCTTCGACTACCAGGTGCAGGACAGCTACTTTGTGGTGGCCCACTTCCACAACGTGCTGATGGCGGGCTCGGGCTTCCTGGCCTTTGCAGGGCTTTACTACTGGTGGCCCAAGATTACCGGGCGCATGTACCCCGAGTTCTGGGGTAAGGTGCACTTCTGGCTCTTTTTGGTGGGCTATCTGCTGACCTTCATGCCCCAGTACGTGTTGGGCTTCCTGGGGATGCCGCGCCGCTACTACACCTACCCGGACGGGCTCTACCTGTGGAATGAACTGAACTTCACCTCCACCGTGGGGGCGGTCATTCTGGCTCTGGGGGGTATTGCCTGGCTGGTGGCGGTGTTCGAGAGCTTCCGCCAGAACGTCAAGGCTCCTGATAACCCCTGGGGCGGCTATACCCTCGAGTGGGCCACCTCCTCGCCCCCGCCCTCCTACAACTTTGCAGTGCAGTTCCCCACGGTGTTCAAGTCGGAGCGGCCCCTTTACGACTGGGAAAAAGAGGGCCTGAAGCCTACCCCGGTAGACCCCGCTACCATTCACCTGCCGGCCCCGACCATCTGGCCGTTCATGACCGCAGTGGGGCTTTTGATCTCCGGTATCGGGGTTTCGCTGGCCCCCGACCTTGGCAACGCCCCGGTGGGCGGTGTGCCTGGCTGGGGTGGCTGGTTGGCGGTGGGCCTGGTGGTGTTTTTCTATAGCCTGTTCAAGTGGGCTATCACGCCGGAATACGACACCGAGGTAGAACACCACACCGTCACGGGCAAGTCCAACGCCTGGGTAGGCATGGCCTGGTTCATCGTCTCGGAAATTGCCCTGTTTGGCATCCTGATTGCGGGCTACTTCTACCTGCGCCTGACCGGGGCTGCGCTGCCGCCCGAAGAGCACCGTCCGGCCCTGTGGCTAGCGCTCTTGAACACCTTCTTCCTGGTAGCCAGCTCGTTTACGGTGCACTACGCCCACCACGACCTGAGAACCGGCAAGTTCAAGCCCTTTACCTTTGGGTTGCTGCTTTCCATCATACTGGGCGGCGTTTTCTTCCTCTTCCAGGTCTACGAGTTTGCGGTGCTCTTCTCGCACCACAGCTTCCAGGAGCAACTCTGGGTGGCCGCCTTTGTGCTTATTGTGGGTCTGCACGGGGCGCACGTGGTGATTGGGGGAACGGGGCTGGCGCTGGTCTACGCCCAGGCCATCCACCGGGCCAGGACGGGCATCAACAGCCACCACCACGGGACGCTCGAGGGCTCCTCGATGTACTGGCACCTGGTGGATGCAGTCTGGCTCTTCATCGTGACCATCTTCTATATCTGGTAGTTGAGAGGGGCTCGAGGGTCGGCCAGGCGCCGACCCTCGGCCTTTTTTTAGGCCGCTCACGCTATAGACAACTGTGGGCCCTTTGCCTATAATCTCTAAGGCTGTAGGAAGCTTTCTGCTCCACAGGCTGCAATACCGGACCGCTAGCTCAGTTGGTAGAGCAACCGACTTTTAATCGGTTGGTCACAGGTTCAAGTCCTGTGCGGTCCACCAAAAATCCCCCGGCGAAATCCGGGGGATTGGCTTTACGAACCGGCAAGCCTGTGCTACCCTGATGAACGGTCTTGTTGGCGGGCCCATTCCCGCAGCGCCAAAAACCCCACGGCCCCATCGTCTAGTGGCCTAGGACGCCGCCCTCTCACGGCGGTAACAGGGGTTCGAATCCCCTTGGGGTCACCACACGGGCGACTAACTCAGCTGGTAGAGTGCATCCCTTACAAGGATGAAGTCGGGGGTTCGAGTCCCTCGTCGCCCACCAAATCTAAAACGCCAAAACCCCTTTATGCAGTTTTCGCATAAGGGGGTTTTTGGTTGCAGCAACTAAAGAATCGCTCAACGCCAAGGTTAAGTTTTACTGACGCAGGTTTCATGGCAGGGGGCTTCTGGTTTCCTACCCTGGGTTCAGGAGGAACGAGATGAAGCGATTGATTGCAAGCATGGTGGGGCTGTTGGGCCTGATGGCCTCTGCGGCGCCGGTGCTGAGCCCCCAGGGCATCATTATCAACCCGGTGCCCACCGACCTGGACGTGCAGACCTGGCTCGACCGCGACCCTTCGGGGCTGGGCAACGCCACCTACTTCTTCGGCGACAAAATCAAAATTTACACCCGCGTCAACCAGGACGCCTATGTCTACCTGTTCAACATCAACGCCGATGGCCAGATTGACCTGATTCTGCCCAACGCCTACAACCAGAACAACTACCTGCGTGCGGGCGAGACCCGGGTCTTCCCCGAGCCGGGGGCCCGCTACGAGTTCACTATCAGCGGGCCTGCGGGCATAGACCAGGTGCTGGCAGTGGCCAGCCGCACGCCGCTCTCGCTCGCGCAGATTGCCGACATCCGTAGCGGGCAGATGCGGGTGCAGGGGGCCAGCAACCTGGCCCGGGCCCTCTCGATTGTGGTCACCCCGCTGCCCGACCGCGACTGGGTAAGCGATGTGGTGCGCTACAACGTGCAGCCCCGCTGGGCCAGCAACCCCGAGCCGCCGGTGGCGGTAGTGCCCAGGCCGCCCATCTTCTTCATCACTCCCATGCCGGGCTACGGGGTGCTGTGGGAAGACCGCGAGGACACCGAGTATCGCGTGGCCTACCGGGGTGGTGATGTGGAGCAGATTTTTAGCTACTACCACCGCGACCTGCTGTCAAAGGGCTGGGTGAAGGTGAACTTCAAGTCCAAGGGGGGCAAGAAGAACCTGGCCTACGAGGCAGAGTACCGCCGGGGTGGGGACAAGCTCGAGGTGAGCGTAAGCCCCAGAGGTGGGGAGATGATTGTCAAGCTGGAGTGGGGTAGATAAGACACGCCTACAGTCCCCACCCCCTTCCCCCCGCTGGAGGCGCGGGGGGCCTTGTTATAATGGGAGCCATGCGCTCCTGGCACGATATTCAGACCAAATTATTGCGCTTTGCCAGGGCCATTATTGCTGCCGGTAAATAAAACCCCAACCGATCTCGTACAGTCGAAGCCTGGCTGTACCGACCTGGTTTGTTGACTCAAAAAAACCCAGCCGCATCATCCAAGGAGCACCCATGAAGAAACTGGAAGTTCACCCCGATATTGCCCAGGCTGCCACCCTGCCCTCGAGCTTCTACAAAGACCCCGCCATTTACGAGGAAACCAAAGAGAAGGTCTTTGCCCGGAGCTGGCAGTGGGTGGGCGACACCGACGACCTGAAGGCCCCCGGCACGGTCAAGCCCTTCATCCTGCTGGAGGGCTGCCTGGACGAGCCCCTGGTACTGACCCGTGATTTTGACGACCAACTGAACCTGCTCTCCAATGTCTGTACCCATCGGGGGATGCTGGTGGCCGAGACCGGCGATAACGCCCGCTATCTGCGCTGCCGCTACCATGGGCGGCGCTTTGGCCTGGATGGCTGCTTTCAGGCCATGCCGGAGTTCGAGGGCGTGCAGGGCTTTCCCAGCCCCCAGGACGACCTGCCCAGGGTGGCCTTCGAGACCTGGGGTGAGGGGAAGTTTTTACTTGCCAGCCTGAACCCTGCGGTTTCGCTGCAAGAGGTGTTGCGGCCCATCCAGGAGCGCGTCGGCTGGATGCCCTTTCGGCAGTTTTACTTCGAGCCGGCCCGTGCGCGGGACTACCTGGTGCGGGCCAACTGGGCGCTTTACTGCGACAACTACCTCGAGGGCTTCCACATCCCCTTCATCCACGCCTCGCTCAACACTGCTATTGACTATGGCAGCTACACCACCGAGGTCTACGACTGGTGCAACCTGCAACTGGGCATTGCAGCCCCCGGCGAGCCTTGCTTTGATCTGCCCAAAGACTCCCCCGACTACGGCAAGCGCATTGCCGCCTACTACTACTGGGTGTTCCCCAACCTGATGCTCAACTTTTACCCGTGGGGCCTCTCGGTCAATGTGGTGCGTCCGCTGGGGCCGGAGCTGACCAAGGTCTCGTTTTTGCCCTATATCTGGGACGCCAGCAAGCTCGAGGCGGGGGCCGGGGCCGCGCTAGACCGGGTGGAGCGGGAGGACGAAGTAGTGGTGGAGGCTGTGCAGAAGGGAGTCAAGTCGCGCTTTTACGACCGGGGCCGATTTAGCGTGGCGCGGGAGCAGGGGGTGCATCATTTTCACCGGCTGCTGGCGGAGGCGCTGGGGTAAATGAGGGGTCTATAGTCCATAGCCGATGGCCAAAAGCTGAAAGCCGAATGCTAAAGACACGGGTGAGGTAACAAACAAGCGCTTTGGTGATGTGGGTCGCTTCGTCCTTTGGCGCTTGACCCTCGACCCTGGACTTGCGACTGACCCGGGGCTGGTAGGATGAAGGACATGGATTGGGTGATTCCGCAGTCGCTACGGTATAGCCTCCGGTACGCCGGTCATCCGGCAGGCGAACAGCGCCTGACCTTGGAGCCGCGTCGGGACGGGCTACGCTTGACCCTGGAAGCCAATGTGGAGCTACCGCCGCCCAAAACCCGTCAGCGCTGGGAGAGCGAGGTAGACCGCGAGGGCTTGCCCCGCCGCTACCGCGAGCGGGTAGAAGGCAACGGGGCCCGGGTGATGGAGGTGGATTTTTCCCGTGAGGATGGCCTGGTAACGGTGAGCCAGGGCAAGGATGACTTTGCCATTCCCTATCTGGCCGAGATGTACGACCCCCTCTCGCTCATTCTGGCGGTGGGGAGGCTGAACCTTGAGGTGGGGGCGATTGAAAAGTTTGCCCTGGTGGGCGGCAGGGCCTATGTCGAACGCCTGCCCGACCAAAATCTGGAAATTATTTCCTCGGGTGAGAAGGCCGAGCGCAGTGTGCGGGTCTACCGCCTGCGCCCCGGCCTCAGCCTGCTTTACTTCGATGAAGACGGCTATCCGGTGCGCCTCACGCAGAAGGTAGGGGAGCACGTTTTCGAGGCCGAGCTGACGCAGGTACAGCGCCTCGAGGCGGGACAGCGTTTGCAGTCTTTAGAACGTCGCCTCGAGCCTGCCCAGCGCACGGGTGCGGGGCGTGACTCGGGCCGTTCGCGCATCGTAGCTGGAGAGCCCACCAAACCCAGGGTGGTTTCCGGCGAACCCCCCAAAGAACGCGAAGGGGAGAGCTCCAACCGCCGTCGTCGCCGCCGCAGACGGTATAGCTAGGGGGAGCCGAAAGCCGAAGGCCAAAAGCGCAAACGCAGATAACCAATCCCAAAGAGCCGATAGTCTATGGTCAATGGCCGATGGCAAGAAAAAGTTCCCGTCTCTTCCCCTAGCCCGTTGACTCTTGACTCAAAACCTTTTGACCTGTGACTTGTGACTTGCCACCTGTGACCTTAGATGCGCCGCCAAAGGGCCTTACTTATGATCAAGACCACAGAGCAAATCCGCGAGCACTTCAAAAACCGCCGCCTGACGGTGGAGTATGGCGATGCGCTGGAAACGGTGCGGCATATTTTGCACCAGGTTGAACATGAAGGCGACGCGGCCTTGCACCGCATCAGCCAGGAAATAGATGGGCATCCGGTGGAGGAGATTCCCAAACGGGTCTGGCGGGAGGCCTACGAGAGCCTGGACGCCGACCTGCGGGATGCCCTCGAGACCGCCAGGGAACGCATAGAAGCCTTCTACCGGCGTGAACCGATGGGGGGTTTTCTGGAGGCCGGGCCCGAGGGGGTGCTGGGCCAGCTGGTGCGCCCACTGAACCGGGTGGGGGTGTATGTGCCGGGAGGGTCGGCCCCGCTGCTCTCTACCGTGCTGATGACGGCTGTGCCGGCCAAGGTTGCGGGGGTGGGCGAGATTGTGGTGGCCTCGCCGCCCAGGGTGCACCCCGGCATTCTGGCTGCCGCCTGGGTAGCGGGGGCCGACCGCTTGTTTGGCATGGGCGGGGCGCAGGCCATTGCCGCGCTGGCCTACGGCACCGAGACGGTGCCCCGCGTAGACAAAATCATGGGGCCGGGCAACCGCTATGTGGTGCTGGCCAAGCGCGAGGTGTACGGGGTGGTGGGCATGGAGGGGCTGCCGGGGCCTACCGAGACCCTCATCATTGCCGATGCCTCCGCCGACCGCAAGCTGCTGGCCGCCGACCTGCTGGCCCAGGCCGAACACGGCCCGGACTCGGAAGCCTGGCTGCTCTCGGCCTACCGCGAGCTATTGGAGCGGGTGGCGGAGGAGCTCGAGCGCCAGCTAGCCGACCTGCCCAGGGCCCCCATCGCCCGGCAGGCCCTGGAGCGTAGCGGGCTGGTGCTGGTGGAGCATCTGGAGCAAGCCCTGGAACTGGCTAACCTGTACGCACCCGAACACCTGTGCCTCTCCATTCACGACCCCCTGGCTGCGTTGGGGATGGTACACAACGCCGGGGGTGTGTTTCTGGGGGAGCACTCCTGCGAGGCGCTGGGCGATTACATTGCAGGCCCCAGCCACGTGATGCCTACCTCCGGCACGGCCCGGTTTGGCGGCGGACTTTCGCTGCGCGACTTTCTCAAGGTGATTCCGGTGGTGGGGCTCACCCAGGAAGCCGCCAGCAAGCTCTCGGCACTCGGGGCCCGCATGGCCCGCGAGGAGGGTCTGGAAGCCCATGCCAGGGCCCTGGATCGCAGAATGAAGGATTAGCTTGAATCGGTATAGTTTGCCGATTGAAATGGATAGCTCAGGGATGAAAGTTGATACTCATACCAACTCTGCGCGTGAGCGGCGCTAAGCGCGCCCCTCACTTGCCGCGCCAGGGGGCGCGTCCGAGGGACTTGTAT
>CAZIXH010000450.1:0-3767 GCA_964543055.1 uncultured bacterium | reverse complement strand
ACCCCTTTTGTGGGCCAGACCTTTGCCCAGCTTCTCAAGCATCTGGACGGGGTGGGCAAGGAACTGGGAGCCGAACTGGTGCGCCGCGCCCAGCTCAGCCCCCAGACGGTACTGACCGCCGGGCATCTTCCGCTTATCCACAGGGTTATCCACAGCCTGGTGGAGCAGCCCCAGGGGCGCACCCAGCTCTCGGCAGCACTGCGGGCAAGCTGGGAGCAGGAGGAGGCCGAGGCCCTGCGCAAGCCCCTGCGCGAGGCGCTCGAGCGGCAGATCAAAACCCTGCAAGCTCGTTTACAGGACTACCAGCGGGCCCTCGAGCGGCTGGAGGAAGCGACACGGCTGCGCGGGTGGGGCGACCTCTTGATGGCCTATGGCCCGCAAATTCCGCCGGGAACCGTGGCGCGGCTCCAGGACTTCTCCGGCCAGCCGGTAGAAATTCCGCTGGAGAAGGGGCTCTCCCCCATCCAGAACGCCCGCAAGTTCTACGAGCGGGCCAAGCGCCTGGAGGGGGGCGCCGAAAAGGCCCTGGGGCTCTTCCCCCAGACCGAGGCGCAGATCGGGGCCCTGGAGGCCGAGCTCAAGCGGGTGGAAGGGCTCTCGAGGGACGAGCTTCGCACAGAAAGCCGCAAGCTCCGCGAGAAAGGCCCCCAGACCGGGCTGCGCTTCCAGAGCCCAGGAGGGTTTGAGGTCTGGGTGGGCCGCAGCAGCAAGGAAAACGACCTCCTGACCCGCATGGCCCATTCCGAAGACCTGTGGTTTCACGCCCAGGGTATCCCTGGCTCGCACGTGATCCTGCGCATCCAGGGGCAGCCCGCCGCCCTGCCCGACCTGCTCTATGCGGCCCAGCTGGCGGCTTACCACTCCAGGGCCAGGGGCGAGAAAAACGTGCCGGTAGACTACACCGCTAAAAAACACGTCTGGCGGCCCCGCAAGGCCGCACCGGGACAGGTGCTCTATACCCAGGGCAAGACCTTGTTTGTGGATGCAGAGCCACCAGAAGGATGAGCAGTCAGGGCGAGGAACCTGGCGGCTCGTCTTCGGCACGCACGCGCAGCCAGCGGGCCGCCAGGGGCAGGGTGGTGCCCTGCACCAGCACCGAGAAGATCACCACGAAAAAGGTTACGTTGAAGATTTGTTGGGCGGCCTCCACCCCGGCCAGCAAGGGAAAGGTGGCCAACACGATGGGAATGGCCCCGCGCAGGCCCACCCAGGCGATGAAGGCCTTTTCGTTCCAGGTAAAGCGGGGTGTGGGCAGGCTAAGCAGCACCGCCACCGGGCGGGCAACTAGCAACAGAAAAAGGGCCAGCAGAATCGCACTCGGGGCCACCGCAGGCAGTTGGGAAGGAAACACCAGCAGGCCCAGGGTGAGGAACATGCCGATCTCCATCAGCCAGCTCAGGCCCTCGTGGAAGCTGGTGAGGGCGGTTTTACGGGGAAAATCGCTGTTGCCCACCACCACTCCGGCCACGTACACCGCCAGAAAGCCACTCCCCCCCAGCACCGCCGTCAGCGAGAAGACCAGGAGCATCAGGGTAAGGGAGAAGACCGCATACAGCCCATCGAAACTGAGCCGCAGGTGGCGCAAAAGCCAGACCGAAACCCGGCCCAGCCCGTACCCCAGCAGCAGGCCCAGCAGCATCTGCTGGACGAACATGGGCAGAATCTGCCAGCCGCTCATGCCGGGCTGGGTCAGGAGCAGGGTCAGGCCCACCGTCAGGAAGACCGCCATGGGGTCGTTGGTTCCCGACTCGAACTCGAGCAAGGGCCGCAGCGGCTTTCGCAGGCGCACCGCCCGCTCGCGCAAAACGCCAAACACTGCGCTGGCATCGGTGCTGGAGACAATGGCCCCCAGCAAGAGGGCCTCGAGCCAGCGCAAATCCAGCACCCAGTAGGCAAAAGCGCCGGTGGCCAGCATGGTGATAAACACCCCTACGGAAGCCAGCGACAGCCCCGGCCCCAGAATGGGCCGCACCGTGCTCCAGCGGGTGAAAAGCCCGCCCGAGTAGAGGATGAACATCAGCGCCACCGTGCCCACAAACTGGGCCAGGGCGTAGTTATCGAACCAGATACCCCCCGGCCCGTCGCTGCCCGCCAGCATCCCAATCGCCAGAAACAACAAGAGCCCCGGTACCCCCAGCCGCCCACCCAGCTTGGTGGCCAGCACGCTCAGGAGCAGCAAAACGCCTGCTACCAGCAAGATGAGTTCGGCCCTTGGCAACTACACCTCCACGTCCCATCTGCCCTCCTGGGCAGACACCGCCTTTTCCTGGTGCGCGGGGCACCTCGAGGTTCAGTATGCGGCCAAACCCTGCTGGAAGCAGGGGTTCAGTTCCCAATTCGGGTGTGCAGATCGCCAATCCCCTCGATGGCCACTTCCACCCGGTCACCACGCTTGAGCTCGCCCACCCCCTCAGGTGTGCCGGTCAGCACCACGTCGCCGGGTTCTAAGGTCATGAAGCTGCTGATGTAGGAGAGAATCTGGGCCACCGAGAAGATCATCAGGCTGGTGTGGGCCTCCTGGCGCAGTTCGCCATTCACATAGGTGCGAAGGACGGTATTCTGCGGATCCAGCGAGGTCACCAGCCAGGGCCCCAGGGGGCAGAACTTGTCGGCGGACTTGGCCCGCACCCATTGCAGGTCGGTTTTTTGCTTGTCGCGGGCGGTCACGTCCAGGGCACAGGTATAGCCCAGCACGTAGTCCAGGGCCTCGGCCTCGGGCACGTTCTTCATGCGCCGTTCGATGACCACCGCCAGCTCCCCTTCGTAGTGCAGCAGGTTGGTAAAGCTGGGATAGGGCACCACATCGCCGGAGTGGTCGGGGCGGGCCGGGTTGGCCGGGTGGGCCAGGGTATTGAGACCCTTGAGAAACAAGCCCGGCTCCTTGGGCAAGTCCTGGGCATCGTTACCCATCTCCTTGATGTGGTCGAGGTAGTTGCGCCCTACACACACAATCTTGGTGGGCGTGGCCGGTGCCAGCAGGGTCACGCCCCCCAGGTCAAAATGACGGCCCGTGGGGTTGCCCGCCGGGCCGTCGGTCTCGTGGATCATCTCGCCTTCTAGAACCCCCCACTGGCCTGCACCAAAACGTACGAGCTTCATAGTGGGTCAAGTATACCGTTGCCTGGCTGGGGTTGTCCTAGGACGTTTGCCTCAACCGCTAGAGAGCCGGCGTGCATTGGAAAGCCGAACGCCACCTTCAGCCAGGCTGGTCATGTGGGCTTCACTTCGGATTTCTTGAGTTATTCGGAAAGTGTGGATACACCCAGGTGATGGGCCCTGGTGTTAGAGTTTAGGAAGGGCAACGGCTCATGCGAGTAAGGAATTCACAACTACTGGGCCTTCGCAAAATACACCGGATGTCCGGGCCCGCCGTCGTGAGCTGAAAGGCTCCCAGGGGTTGAGTGCCTGACCATGCCCTGTGAGCCTCTTTGCCGATCCCTCGAGCCACGAAAGGAGCTTGTATGAACGCACTATTGCTATGGGTTCTGGGCATTCTGGGGGTACTGCTGTTGCTGTGGGGCCTGACCCGCCTCCAGCGCGGTGGGCTAGCCTGGATGGCTTTCGGTGCGCTGCTGGGCCTATTTGGGTTCGGTGGAGCCTGGCTGCATCACCAGTACGGCACCCCGGTGTTCTGGGGCATGGGCGTGCTGGGTGTGCTGCTCCTGGTCTGGGCCTTGCTAAACCTGCGTCAGCGCCGCCTGGCAGGTTGGACGGCAGCCCTGGCGATTCTGCTGGGGCTGGTGGGGTTTGGTAGCATCACCCTGCTG
>CAZIXH010000449.1:0-5991 GCA_964543055.1 uncultured bacterium | reverse complement strand
CCATTGAGTATCAAGCAATACACGCAAGCAGGGAACCATCCTTTGAATATAAGAGGGCCTTGCCAGCTCCAAAGGCGCTCGCCTTGCGGGCTCGAATTGACGACGAGGTGGAAAAGTCCAATCAGGCCATCGCCAGTGGCACCGAGCGGGGGGCGCTTTTTGCGTATCGGATTGAGCACCCGGTAAGCGTACGGCGGGGCCAGTCGGCCATGGTTCCCATTCTTAGCGCCCGGCTTTCAGGGCGGCGGGAGCTGCTCTTCAACGAACACAAGCAGGCCAACAACCCTGTCGCCAGCTTGCGCTTCAAAAACACCACCGGGCTCTCGCTCGAGCGTGGGCCGGTCACGGTGCTCGAGGAGGCCGAATACGCGGGCGAAGCCGTGCTGGACTACAGCCCGGACGGGGCGGAGATTATCGTGGCCTACGCAGTGGAGTTGGGCGTGCAGGTACGCACCCAGGAACGAAGAGAAAACCGCACGGCCAAACTCTTGCTCAAACCTGGATATCTACTCATCCAGAAATACAACATTCAGCACACCCACTACGAAATCCAGAACAACACTCGCAAACCCGTGGAGGTTGTAATTGAACACAACCGTCAGCCCGGATACGCTTTATTCGATACCCCCGAGCCCACCGAAAGCACCAGCGAGGTAGCCCGCTGGCGGGTATTATGTGAAGCCCAGAGCCAGTCCCGGTTTGTGGTAGCCGAACGCCAGCTACAAGCCCGCCGTGAAGAGGTTCGTCAGCTAAAAATGAAAGCGCTGGAGTCGTACTTCAAGGGGCAGTACCTCGACTCGGCCAGTTATGCCAAACTCAAGGCTCTACTCGCCCTCTATGAGCAGCTCGACCGCCTCGAGGCCGAGCAGAATCGCCTGGAAAAGGAACGTCAAAAAATCCACACTCGACAAACCCAGATCCAGGGCAACCTGGCTCCCCTGGGCAACGCAGGCGAAGAGGGTCGGCTACGTTCGCGCCTGGTGGGTGAGTTGGAGCGGCTCGAGGATGCGCTGCAAACCCTGGAGGCGCAAGAAGCGGGGCTGGCTGCCCAAAAAGAAACACTACAACAGCAAATCGAAAAAGCGCTGGAGCAATTGGAATAAGCCCGCTTACACTCACACCTGCAACCGCTTGTCCAGAACCTTACTGAAGGCATACATGCAAAAACGTTGGCGAATAAAAGGTCGTTGCGAGGAAGCCAGAGGCCGACATCGTAACCCTGGAGGGCGTCGCACAGCCGTTTGACCACGGGGGTGGCCTGGATTGCTCCTTCAGAACCACCCGCTCTAGGCCAAAACAGATTTCTGGAATGCTACCGGCCATGCGTAACTATGCCAGAAAGCGGTAGAATCCTGGACAGTGGATACGCTGGAATTGCTCCGTATCAACCTGCTCTCCCCTGCCGTGCTGGCCTTTGCCCTGGGCATCACGGCCACACTGGTCAAGTCCGACCTCAAAATCCCCGATGCGCTCTACACCACCCTCTCGATCTATCTTCTGCTGGCCATCGGCCTCAAAGGCGGGGCTGCACTTTCCACCACGCCCTTTGCCGAGCTGTGGAAACCCGCCCTGGCCACGCTGGTGCTGAGCGTCCTTACCCCACTACTCTCTTACGCTGTGTTGCGGCAAATAGGGCGCTTCGATGTGGTGAATGCTGCCGCCATCGCGGCCCACTATGGCTCGGTTTCGGCGGTGACCTTTATTGCTGCCACTACCTTCATGCAGGCGGCCGGGCAACCGGTGGAGGGCTTTTTGCCCACCCTGGTAGCCATTTTGGAAGTCCCGGCCATTGTGATTGCGCTGCTGGTTGCCCGCCGTAGCCTGGGCGAAGGCTCACTGGGCGAGGCGGTGCGGGAGATTTTTGCCGGTAGAAGTGTCTTGCTGCTCGTGGGGGGCTCTATTATGGGCTTTTTGGCAGGGCCAGAAGGCCTTAAACAAATTGCCCCGGTCTTCGTAGACCCCTTTCGGGGGGTGCTGGTGTTATTTTTGCTCGAGCTCGGCATGGTAGCCGCCAAGCGCTTGCGCGACCTGCGAACGGTAGGGTTTTTTTTGATTGGTTTTGGCATCGTAATGCCACTCATACAAGGCGCTCTGGGCGTGTGGTTCGGAACCCTGGCCGGTATGTCGGTGGGGGGTGCGATGGTCTTGGGCACCATGGCCGCCAGTGCTTCGTACATTGCAGCCCCAGCTGCCGTACGCATTGCTCTGCCCCAGGCCAATCCGAGCTACTACCTCACCGCCTCGCTGGGCATCACCTTCCCCTTCAACCTGACCCTGGGAATCCCCATCTACTTTGCGCTTTCCCGCTGGCTGCACGGAGGTAGCTAATGGCCCTGGTTTCGCTCAAACTGGTCACCATCATTGCGGAGGGCTTCCTGGAAGAGCGGCTTGTCCGGGAAATCAAAAAATTGGGCGCTAAGGGCTACACCATCACATCGGCCAGGGGCGAGGGCAGCCGTGGGGTGCGGGCCAGTGAGTGGGAGGGCAATAACATTCGTCTGGAAACGATTGTGAGCCCTTCTGTAGCAGAAAAAATCCTGAACCGTCTGGCCGAGGTATATTTTGCCAACTACGCGGTGATTGCTTTTGTGGAAAACGTAGAGGTGGTTCGCGGCGAAAAATACACCTGAGCTTTGCATCGCTGGATTTGAACGCTCTTCGCAAAGACAAGGCCGCCCTGGATCAGAAGCTAAAGCGCTTTTCGCAAGTATCGAGTTATCCGGGACTCAGAATCCTTTGTCCTGGACTGCACAGTGGCCGCCGGGAAACTCGAAACCCAAGCACCTGTGGGCCGGGCCCGCCCCCCCTTGGGTGCGTAACAGGCGTCTGGCCCCAGATGAATTCTCGTTTTCGCGGGCGGCCTAGTCTGGTAAGGGCGAGATATCCAGATGCTTCACCACGGCGTCGTAACCCAGGGTTGTTTTGAAGGGCAAGCTACACGGAGCGCTTTTGAACAACCTGTGCCGGATGGTGCACCTGACCCCCTTTCATCACCAGTTTGAGGAAGCGTTCAGGCTGGGTCAGTATGCGGATATCCTCGAGTGGATTCCCCTCCACCGCAATCAAATCGGCGTGGGCGCCTGGGGTCACCTCGCCCAACTGGCCCTCGGCCCGCAGCAGCCGGGCCGCGTAGAGGGTGGCGGCCCGGATAACCTCGAGGTTCGGCTGTACCTGGGCGCGGATGGTGAACTCCTCGAGCTGCCGCCGGTGCATGGCCCCCAGCAGGTCGGTTCCGTAGGCCAGGTTCACCCCGGCCCTGGAGGCCATCTCCAGGGCGGCCAGACCCTTGTCCAGCACCAGGTAAATTTTGTGCTCCACCTCCTTGGGTAAGCCCGCCGAGACCCCCTCCTGGGCCAGCGCCTGATAGGTGACCAGGGTGGGCACCATCCAGGCCTGGTGCTTCAAGAACAGCTCCACACTGCGCTCGTCAATCAGGTTGCAGTGCTCGAGGCTCCGTACTCCACACTCGAGGGCCCGGTTGACGGTACGGGCCGTGTAGGTGTGGGCCATCACGTAGAGGTCGGCCATCTCGGCTTCCTCAACGGCGGCCAGAATTTCTTCACGGGAAAACTGGTCGTTGGTCAGGCGGTCGGTGGGCGAAGCAACCCCACCTCCCAGCATCAGCTTGAGGTGGTCGGCCCCCCGGCGAATCTCCTCGCGGGCCGCCCGCCTCACTTCGGGCACCCCGTCCACCACCGTTCCAAACGCCACCGGGGTACTGACAGTCTCGACCACCCTTTCACCCGCTGCCCGGCTGTCGGCATGACCGCCGGTCTGGCTCAGGGCTCGCCCGCAGATGTAGAGCCGGGGCCCGGCCAGAAGCCCTTCTTCCACCGCCCGCTTGAGGCCAAAGTCGGCCCCGGCAGCGTCGCGCACGGTGGTAAAGCCCCGCAGCAGCATCCCGTGCATAATCTCGGCAGCCCGAAGGGCGTTATAGTGCGGCGAAGCATTGTTCAGCTCACGCAAATTGGCTGTCCAGGCCAGCACGTGCACATGGGCGTCTATCAGTCCGGGCAGCAGGGTTTGGCCCCCCAGGTCGAGCTCTACCACCTCGGCTGCCCTGGCCTCGGGTGCCTCGGCCTGCATGGGCTCGAGGCGCTCTATCCTGCCATTCCGGATCACCACCCGGTGACCCGGTAGAAGTTCTCCCGAACGAACGTCCAGCACTGTTGCGTTGTTGAGTAGTGTGATAGTGGACATAAGCCAGTCTACCGCCAGGTGGCTTTGTGCAAACCGTGCTGGGAGTCTCAGAAAGGGCAACCTCGGAACCGTTTGAATGGACATTCCTGGAAATCCCAGGAATGTCGCCTGCGCTTTGGATGTGCAAACTGTCTTTTTGAATCAGATGCCAAGCACCTCTGGTTTTGGCTGCAACCGCCGTACATTGGGGGAACCATGGCCCAGTTCAGGCTCGAGCCAGGGGGCTCTTCTTGTGCTAGATTTCTCAAAAAATAGGGCCTAAAGTCACTCAAACCCCTCACCCATTTCCGATAGGATGGTGTGGCAGACCAACTGCTGGCCTGACAAAGCACTAGGAGGTGCTATGAGCGTTCTGGAACGACAGCAAGAGGCGGGCCATGCCACCCGCTCGCCGGTCATCAACGACTTCTCCCTGGTTGTAGCCACCGCCAACGGTACCGGCAGTCAGACCGCCAACCTCACCCTGTTGCGGTCTTTTTTTAAGATGGGCATTCCTGTCCATGGCAAGAACATTTTTCCATCCAATATTCAGGGGCTTCCCACCTGGTACCACATCCGGGTGAGCCACGAAGGGTATATTGCCCGCAAACCCTCGGAAATTTTGGTGGCCTTTAATCCCGTCACTGCCGCTGAAGACATTCAGGAGCTGCCCGCAGGCGGAGTGTGTCTCTATAACGCTGACTTGAAAAATCTACCCAAACGCGACGACCTGATTTTCTACCCCATTCCCGTGAGCGAGCTCATTGCGGGCGTGGACGTACCGGTCAAGCGCAAGCCCTACATTGCCAATATGGCCTATGTGGGGGTGGTGGCCTGGATGCTGGGGGTACCGCTCGAGGTTGTGGAGGAGGCCCTGGGGGCGCAGTTTGGTTACCGCCAGAAGCTGGTGGAAAGCAACCTGCAGGTAGTGCGCCGGGCGCATGAATGGGCCAGCCAGAACCTGCGCAAACAAGACCCGTACCGCCTCGAGCCCATGAACAAGACCGAAGAGCTCATCATCATGACCGGCAACGAGGCTGGCGCTTTGGGGGCGGTGTTTGGCGGGGTGAGCGTGGCGGCCTGGTATCCCATCACTCCTTCGACCAGCTTTATGGATGCCCTGCGCGAGTTTTTACCCAAACTGCGCAAGGACCAAAACGGCAAACCCACCTATACGGTCATCCAGGCCGAGGATGAACTGGCCGCCGCCGGCATGATCATGGGCGCGGGCTGGGCTGGCGCAAGGGCCCTTACCTCCACCAGTGGCCCCGGCATCAGCCTGATGGCTGAGTTTGTCAGCTACGGCTACTTCACCGAGATTCCCGCCGTGATCTGGGATATCCAGCGGGTAGGCCCCAGTACCGGCCTCCCTACCCGCACCAGCCAGGGCGATGTTTCGTTTGCCTACACCCTGGGCCACGGTGATACCAAGCACCCGGTCTTGTTCCCCTCCTCCATCGAAGAAAGTTTCGAGTTTGGCTGGAAGTCCCTCGACCTGGCCGAAGTGCTACAGACCCCCGTGTTTGTACTCTCCGACCTCGACCTCGGTATGAACAACTGGATGGGCCGACCCTTCGATTACCCCACAGATCCCCTGCAACGGGGCAAGGTGCTGAGCGCAACCGAGCTCGAGGCCCTGGTCGGTTTTGCCCGCTACAAAGATGCTGTCTATTATAAACATCTGACGCTGCCGACGATCTACGACGTGTAGATCTCAGTGGTCGCCGTAGCATTAAACAATAAACAATGAATATGGGTACTAGAGAGAAATACTATAGAAACGAAATAAGAAGGTGAGTGATCACAAGGGAG
>CAZIXH010000448.1:0-5062 GCA_964543055.1 uncultured bacterium | reverse complement strand
ATCGAGGCACATGCCAACCCAGGCTTGTCGGTAACTTGGCTCTACAAACACCGGCAAACCGCGTTTGCCCAGGAGGAAATGGATGAAAAAACTGGCTATCCTCGGTCTCATCGTAAGCAGCATGGCGCTGGCGCAGATCAGCCCGCGCAACCCCGAGTGCATTGCACCGGCGGGCGCGGGCGGCGGCTGGGACTTTACCTGCCGCAGTGTGGCCCAGGTGATGCAAGATCTGAAAATCGTGGCCCAGCCCATCAAAACCACCAACGTAACCGGGGGTGGGGGTGGGGTCGCTTACGCCAACGTGGTTACCCAGCGGGGCGACGATGCCAACCTGATTGTGGCCGCCAGCCCCGCCACCACCGTGCGGCTGGCCCAGGGGCAGTACAGCCGCTTTACCGAGCGTGATGTGCGCTGGCTGGGGGCGGTGGCCGCCGACTTCGGTCTGGTAGCGGTGAAGGCCGATGCCCCCTGGAAAACCATGCAAGAACTGGTGGCGGCCTGGAAGGCCGACCCTTCCAAGATCGCGGTGGGTGGTGGTAGTGCGGTGGGCGGTCAGGACCACATGAAGGTGCTGCTCTTGGGCCGGGCGGCGGGTATCGAGCCCCGGGCCATCAAGTACGTGCCCTTTGATGGGGGTGGGGAAGCCCTGACCTCCCTGCTGGGGGGTTTTATCCAGGTTTTCGCGGGCGATGCCTCGGAACTGCGGGCCCAGGTGCAGTCTGGCTCGGTGCGGGTACTGGGCATGATGTCCCCTCGCCGTCTGCCTGCGCCCTACGCCAATGTGCCCACCCTGCGCGAACTGGGCTATAACGTGGACTGGGTAGTCTGGCGCGGCTTCTACGTGCCTAAAAATATGCCGACCCCTGCTTTTGAGTTCTGGCAGCAAGCCCTGCGCAAGGTCGAACGCAGCCCGGAGTGGGCCAGGGTGCGGGAGCAGAACAGCCTGGGCCAGTTCTTCATGACTGGCGCTGAGTTCCAGGTCTTCATTGACCGGCAGGTGAACCAGTTCCGCAACCTCTCCCGCGAGTTGGGCATCATCCGCTAGCGTATAGCGAATGGCTGATAGCTAAAAGCCAATGGCCAATAGCTGATAGCTGAAGGCAAGGGGCAAGCCGCTTTTAGCCAGCTATTGGCCCAGAAGTGTTCTGTATGACCGACCGCATCGTAGGTGCCTTGGTTCTGCTGCTGGCTTTAGGGTATGCCCTCGAGGCCAGCCGGATGCAGGTGGGCTTCCTGTCCGACCCCCTGGGGCCCAGGCCTTTTCCCTACATCATCGCGGTTCTGGTAGGGGTTTCGGCCTTGTGGCTGCTCTTCAAGCCCGACCCCGAGCCCCACTGGCCTCCCCGGCGCTTCTGGCCGGTGTTGGGGCTGGTGCTTCTCAGCCTGGTGGTCTACGCCTACCTGATTGTTCCGCTGGGGTTCATCGTTACCACCACCCTCGAGATGACCCTGCTGGCGGTGCTGTTTGGAGCGCGTTGGTGGCAGGGGTTGGGGGGGGCGCTGGCCTTCACCCTGGCCGTTTACCTGCTGTTTACCCAGGGGCTGGGCGTAACCCTGCCGGTGGGCCGGATTTTTGGGTAGGGGAGACCTGTGGATATCCTTCAAGCCCTCCTTAATGGTTTTGGGGTGGCCTTCCAGCCACTCAACCTGCTCCTGGTGGTGCTGGGCTGTCTGGTGGGTACGCTGATTGGGGTTTTGCCGGGTATTGGCCCCATCAGCGGGGTGGCCCTCCTGGTGCCCCTCACCTTTGCCCTCAAGATGCCGCCCGAGTCGGCTATCATCCTGCTGGCGGGCATCTACTACGGGGCCATGTACGGCGGCTCCACTACCAGCATCCTGCTCAACATCCCTGGCGAGACCTCCTCGGTGGTCACGGCCCTGGACGGCAACAAGCTGGCCAAACAGGGCAAGGCTGGCCCCGCGCTGGCCATGGCGGCCTGGGGCTCGTTTATTGCCGGCACCCTCTCGGTGGTGGGCCTCATGACCCTGGGGCCCCTCCTGGCTCAGTGGGCCATCCGCTTTGGGCCTGCCGAATACTTTGCCCTGATGGTCTTTGGCTTCTCCACCCTCTCGGCCCTGGCAGGCAAAAACATGTTCAAGGCCCTGATCGCAACCGGCTTTGGCCTGATGCTGGCCACAGTGGGCCAGGACCCGCAGTCGGGCATCTCGCGCTACACCTTCGGGTTTTTGCAGCTCGAGGACGGCATGGACTTTCTGGTGGTGGCCATCGGGCTCTTTGCGGTCAGCGAGGTGCTGATGCTCCTGGAGGAAAAAACCCCCGGCGCGGTGCGGGCCCAGGTGGGGCGCATCTACCTTTCCTTCCGGGACTTCATGGCCTCGCTCTTCACCATCCTGCGCAGCAGCGTGCTGGGCTTCCTGATTGGGGTTTTGCCGGGGGCCGGAGCCTCCATAGCCAGCTTCGTGGCCTACACCACCGAGAAGCGCCTGCTGGGTGCCAAAGCCCGCTTTGGCGAGGGCGACCTGCGCGGGGTGGCCGCGCCGGAATCGGCCAACAATGCCGCCGCGGGCGGGGCCATGATTCCCCTCCTGACCCTGGGCCTGCCCGGCAGCGGCACCACCGCCATCATGCTGGGGGCCCTGATCAGCCTGGGGGTAACGCCGGGGCCGCAGATGTTCCAGAAGAACCCCGAGGTGGTCTGGGGCCTGATTGCCTCGATGTACGTGGGCAACGCGGTGCTGCTGCTCTTGAACCTGCCCCTGGTGGGCCTTTTTGTGCGGCTGTTGGCGGTGCCGGCCTGGTTTTTGATTCCGGCGGTGCTGGCCATCAGCTTCATTGGGGTCTATGCGGTCAACAACAACCCCTTCGATTTGCTCCTGATGGCGGTGTTTGGCCTGGTGGGCTACCTGATGCGCAAGCTCGAGTTCCCCCTGGCCCCGGTGCTGCTGGGCCTGGTGCTGGGTTATCTGATGGAAATCAACCTCCGCCGCGCCATGACCATTAGCAATGGGGATGTGGGCTATCTGTTCAGCAGCCCCATTGCCGTGGCGCTCTGGGTGCTGGCTGCGCTCTCGCTCTTTGCCCCCGTGATTATCGCCCGCTTCCGCAAGCAGGGCTTGGGACAGGGCGATGAGGAGTTGTAGGCGGGTTAGCAACCGCCGTTCTAGAGGAAGCTTTTATCGCATTTCCTTTACCAGAACCTGTGCAGTACCAAAGCATCCGGGATCGGTAAAAGCTTCGGTCCCTGAGCCGTCGTTGTTGGCAGCCCTTACCCAAATGCTTACAGTGTGGGTACCTGCTGCCAGGCCCGTCACCACACCGTTCATTGCTGCGTTGACCCCAGTTCCCCCGACTTCATTGCTGCGTACCAGAGCGCGGATTCTCCCGGTTGCTGTGGGGTTGTTGTCGACCCGTAACTCGAAAATGGCCCCATTCGAGCTGGTTAGGGTTTGAGCGTACAGCCGCCCGGTGAAGGTCAGTTCGATGGTTGAGTTTGCGTCTTGCTTGTCGAAGGTTCCCAGGTCTGCGATTTTGGTGTAGGTGTTCGTGAAGGCTGCAACGGTTTCGCAGGACACTGGAATTGCTGTGCTTCGCAACAGCCCGGTGGTGGGTTTGGCCTCGAGGGTGTCCACGGCTGTCTTCAGGGCTGTAAAATTGGCGTTCAAGGCTGCCGCACTAATAACTTGACCGGCCGAAAAACTGTTGGGAATTGTTACTGCCAACGCGCTTAACCCCGCTGCTACGATGGATGCGCCTAAAACGAAGTATTTGAGGTTCTTTCCGTTCATGGTTGCCCCTTTCTCCTTTGAGGGCAATATAGTCAACCCAGCGTTATTTAAGCGTTATGTAGACTTCTGCATGATTGGTAATCGGTTTGTGGATTTCGGTCGGACTGTTGTTGGCGTCTGACACCGTCACACGATTTCGCTAGCAACGGATTGGCGGGTTGAAGTGCGGCAATCGTGACCCTCCTTACGACCCCCACCCCAGAACGCGCTACCCTCAAAGCATGGAATTCCTCGGGTGGTTGTTGGTTATTCTGGCCGTCCTGCTGCTCACAGGTTTGCTGGGGCCCATTCTGGGGGTGGTGCTGGCGATTGCGGCCCTGCCGGTACTGGCAGTGCTAGGGGTGGTGATGCTCCCGCTGCTCTTGGTGTTGCTGGCTTTGGGTCTTGTGCTTTGGGTGGTAGGGAGTGCCCTGGGGGTGGCGGCGGGCGTGCTGGGGTTCTTGCTCCAGTGGGGGTTGCCCCTGCTTTTGTTGGGGGCCGGTATCTGGCTCCTGACCCGGATGCGCCGCCCCCGCTTGCAAGCCTGACGAAAAAAGCCCCCTCGCTCGAGGGGGCTCCAAGTAGTGTGCTATTTACCGGTACACCACGCGCCGACGCTCACCCTCGCGCCGCTCTTCAAACCCTTCGAAACGGCGCTCGCTCTGGCTGCGGCGCTGCCCTCCACCCTGCGAACGGCCCTGGCCCTGACGACCGCCCTGGCTACGGAAGCCCTGGCGTTCGGGCAGCCGGGACTCCGCAGGCACCTCGGTGGCTTTCATCAGGCGCAGGTCGCGCAGTACCGAATGATCCAGTTTGCTCACGTCCTCGGGCCGAATATCCACATAAGCGGCCACCTCGCCGTCCAGACGAATGCGCCCAATCTCGCCCGCGCCAGCGCCTTTCAATACGGCGACCACCCGGTTCACGCTGAGGCGTGAGCCCGAGAGCTTGAGCGTGACCCAGTTCTCCTCGCCGGTAATCAGGCTCTTGGGGGTGGGGGCTCCGCCCAGAATCAGGGCCAGCATACCGGCTACGGCGTCCACACCCCCTTCGGCTATCAGGCGTTCGGCCTGTTCGTGCCAGAGCTTCTTGTCGGCCTCGGGCTGCCTGGCAATCCGGCGGGCCAGCACCGCCCACTTGGCCTCCCTTACTTCCTCGGGGGTGGGAGGGTTGACCCGCTTGAAGCTGCGTTTGACTTCTCGCTCGCGGGTCTCGAGTTCACGCTTCTCGCGGGGGCCGTACAGACTCCCCACCTTGCCCGAGCGCGCAGTCAAACGCACCTTCCAGCGGGTCAACCCTCCCACCCTGTCTCTTCTCCACATCTCCCAGCCCCCCA
>CAZIXH010000447.1:0-4083 GCA_964543055.1 uncultured bacterium | reverse complement strand
GGGTGGTTCCGGCCAGGCCTTTGGGGTCTAAGAGCAAAAAGAGCTTGCTGGGGGTCTTTCTTGTTTCATCGCTGTATAAGTCCAGCGTGACGGTCTTCTGGGCACCTTGCAGCAGGGCGATGTCCCGCAGGTCCACCGCATCCGAGCCCGCACCCACCGGGTTACCATCGTTCAGGATGAGCTGCATCCCGCCCCAACCGGTTCCGGCCAGGGCGATGCCATCGGCTTTGGAGCCGTTGCGCAACTCTACCGTGGCCTGCCAGCCCCTGGGCTCGGTGTTGCGTGGCTCCACCTTCAGCACCCGGAAGCGCCACAGACCGTTAAACAGCCACTCGTTCAGGCAGCCCTCTACCGCTGCGTTCTGGTTAGACCCGCCCTGGGCTACCAGTGTGCTGGGCAGGGTCAGGCTCAGGGTGGTGCCCGAGAAGCTGGCTTGTACCCCGGCGGCCTTGAGGGCCTCGAGCGAAACGTAGGTCTTGCCCCCCACCAGCACAGCCTGCCCGCTCACCGCCTTGCCGTTGATCAAGAGACGGTAGGTTTTCTGCACGGCTTGGGCCAGGGCCAGGGTTGTAAATAGCAGAAAAAGTGCCATCAAGATTCTTTGCATGGACTAGCTCCTAAGGGTTAATCACCAGAACATTGAACTGGGTGCCGCTGGGGATGTTGGTGGTGGCGCTGGGGCTGATCAAACACCACCGGTTGACCGCAGTGCTGTAAAAAACTCCCACCGGAATGGAGAGGGTTCCGGTGGAGGGGCCGCTTCGGAAGGTCACCAGCACGATGGCACTGGGCTCGTTGTTGAGGAACGGGTGATCCATGCAGGAGGTGGAGGCAGCGCTGGTGGTGGTGTGAATGAAGGCCGGTGAGCGGTTGTCGGTGGCGGTAGGATAGGTCTTGATGCGGCCATAAACGGCCAGAGCTGTACCGCCGGGCTCTGAATTGCCTGCGTAAACTGCAATAGCATCGTTCCTGTAAGCCATGGCAGAAAAGCCTTTATCGCCCGAGCCGTAAACATCGGCCCTGAAAGCGTCTTTGGCTGCACCGTTTGTGGTGAGGCGCAGCCCCCAGAGTGAGGGTGACGAGGATGGAACCGATCCGTTGTACGGCAGTGAGAGACCATCTTCACCCCAGGTCAGATTCCCGCTGCTGACCTTGAGCACGCGGTTGTCGGCTGCTCCGGTGGCAGAGAGCTTGTTCAAGGTGACCCCGCCGTTTTTGATGGAGAAGGTGTTGCCGGCAAGCTCGAGGCTGCTGCCGTCGGCGCTGTAGGTGCTGCCCCCACTGCCCCCATCGTCGGGCTCGCAGACCACCGTACCGTCGGCGTTTACTGCCCGAATGCTGCTGCCCTCACCGCAGGTGGCGCTGATGCGGTTCTGCTTGCTGGCCTCGAGGGCCTCCACCCCGGCTTTGAGGGTACTGAAGTTGGCGTTGACCTCGCTTGACTTGATGGGGGTATTAGGGGCGAAGGTGGTCAGGTTGCCCACCGCCGTTACGTAGAGCCCCCCGGCGGCCAGCAGGGCCCCCAGGGTGAAGAACATCAGGTTGCGTCCATGCATGGTTTCCTCCTTATACCAACTCTGCGCGTGAGCAGCGCTAAACGCGCCCCTCACTTGCCGCGCCAGGGGGCGCGTCCGAGGGACTTGTATATCGCTTTTGGGTCACTTCTGAGCAGATTCGGTATTACTGCCAGTGGGCCCCATCCCAGTTGCTTCCATCCCAGACAGCGCCTTGCGGAGCGGCGGAACCCCCACAGGCCGCGAGCAAAAGCAAAAACACCAGTAACCCGAGCTTCCAGGGCTTTCTCATGGTTTTGACCTCCTGTTGGGATGGGTGGGGTTCTCGAGAGCAAACACCCCTTCCAGATGCCGTGCCAAAGCCTTGGGGCTGGCAAAATAGCGGGGTGGGCTCTGGTCGGAGGGTTGAAGCTCGATGCGAACCTGACCCTCCTCATCTCGAGAGAGCTTAAGCAAGTAGGTTTGTCGTACCTGGGGCACCTTCTCACCTCCCGGTGCAAGTATGCCGGGGGGAGCGTCGCAACCGCGTCGCAAGAGTTGACCAAACTACAGCTCTGTACACAGAAGTACCGACAGGCACGAGGTTTTACACGCCGTGGGCAATTCGCACTACGCTAACCGCGGTTATCAATCACAGCAGCAAGGGTATGTCGGGCCAGCGGCCCTGCAAGGCTTCCCGGATGCCCAGGTTGTAGGCGAAAGCCTGCAAGTAGCGGGCCTGCTGGGCTGGGGATAGCTGGGCCAGGGACTCCTCGAGTACTCCCTTTGCCTGCTGCAAAACTTCCTGTGCAGCCTCTGTTTGGCCCAAATGGTACAAGACCTGGGCCTGCACCCAGGCCACTTGCTGTATGGGCAGGTCGGCCTGGATCTGCGAAAAACGGGCGAAAGCTTCACTCGAGGACTCCAGCGCTTCTGCTAACCGGCCCTGCTGCAGAAAGCTGAAGGCTAGCAGGCTCTGGCAGAGCTCCCGCAAGGTGGGTTCGGGGGCTCGAAGGGTCTCCCGTAGCCAGCGCTCACTTTCCTCGGGATGGCCCGCACAGGTCTCGACCAGTGCGGCCACGTAGCGGGCTTCCCGTGCATGCCAGGCGTGGGCCCCCAGGCCCGGTAGGGCAAAGGTAATCTGCTCACGAGCCTCCGATACCCTTCCCAGATGCACCAGGGCCAGCGCGAGCAGCATGGCCCGGTAATGGGAGGCGTAGGAGGTGTGGGTTAGCAGACGCTCGGCAGCCTGCTCAAAAGCGCCCAGGCCAATCTCGATCAGGGCTCGGTGGGTCTGGGCAGTCTGCCAGAGGAACTCCATGCCCAGCCCTCTCGCCAGGGCCTCGGTCTGGGTGAAGTGCTCGAGGGCCTCTGCGGTGCGACGTGCGCTGTGCAAGGCCACGGCCAGGTTGTGTGAGAGGGCTGCCACGTCGCCCTGGAGGTGCAGTTCCTGGGCGAGTGCCAACCCCTGCTCTCCAAAAGCAATGGCTCCATCAAGATCACCGGTGTGGTAGAGGAAGCGGGCCTTGGAGCGCAGAAAGCGTACCCGGTGAACGGGAGAGCCGTGGGTGTGCGCTTCGGCCTGGTTGTACCAGTGCAAGGCCAGATCGGGCTGGGCCTGCTCGAGGGCCAGCTCGGCCAGAAGAAGTGCAGCTCGAAAGGCGTTTTCGGGTGAGTCGGGTCGCTGGAAGACCTCCAGTGCGGCTTCTCGGGCTCCCTCGATAACGCCCAAGTGTTCCAGGACGTACACCAGCTCCAGCCGAGCGGCCTGCGACTGGCTCTTCCGCAACCACTTCGCCGCCTCTTCAAAGTGGCCCCGCACCCGGGCCAGCCGTCCCCGGCGGTAGGCCAGTTCCGAGGCCAGCTCGGGCCGGGCCAGGGCTTCCAGGTGCGCCAGCTCGGCCTCCTGGGCTTTTGGGTCGGCCATCAAGTAAAAGACCTCCTCGCGCTCGAGGCGCACCGAGGCTTCGAGGCTAGGGTCGCCCTGAAGCATCGGCAAAGCCTGCTCGAGGTGGGCCAGGGCCTGGGGCCAGGCCGCCAGCTTGCGGGCCTCCTGGGCGGCTTGCAGGCTCAAGCGCACCACCGCCTGGGCGTCCTCGGCGCCGGTGGCGTGGACCAGCAAGACGGCTGCAGGAACCGGCTCGCTTTGGGTGGTCAGGGCCTCGAGCAGCCGAGCATGCAGATAGCGCCGAGTGGCCGGGGGGATGTCCGCCTGGGCGGTTTCCAGCAGCAGGTCGTGGGCCAGGCGTCCGTTTTTGAAGAGACCGGCTTGCTCGAGCAGGTCGCTATTCTCTGCAATGGTTAGGGGGCTCTTGTACAGCACCTGGGCGGCCAGGTGGGGCGTATAACGCTCGGCAGCCAGGGCCGCCAGCCGGAGCAGTTCCAGGGCTTCGGGTGAAAGTCGATCCAGGCGTTGCCGGATAACCCCCTCGACCCGCTGGGAACGAGGCAAGTTGCGCCAGTTGGTCGCGAAAGTCTCTTCAGTCATCTCCGGATACCCTCGCTCCTCGAGGCTGCGAAGGGTTTCCAGCACGAAAAGGGGATTGCCCCCGGTCATGCGGTGCAGGGGCTGGGCCAGGCGGCGGGCAGC
>CAZIXH010000446.1:0-4276 GCA_964543055.1 uncultured bacterium | reverse complement strand
GGCATGGCCCCATCCAGATTACCGAATTTGCGCCGATGGCTGAGCAGATCGCCGGTTTTCTCGGACGCTATTCTAAAAAACCTACAGGCTCTGGAGTCCTTCTACCAACTCTGCGCGTGAGCGGCGCTAAGCGCGCCCCTCACTTGCCGCGCCAGGGGGCGCGTCCGAGGGACTTGCATATCGCTTTTGGGTCACTTGTGAGCAGATTTGGTATTCCTATGCAAAAGAAATGGCCGCCTATCCAGGCGGCAGGGTCGGTGAGTGAGCCTGGGTCGTCTCGAGTCCGTCTTACTTCGCGCCTGTTCGCTTCTCCAGCGACCTACACACCTCGAGGGCGTGTTCGTAGGGTGGAAAGTCGTACCAAACCTTCGCCACTTTGCCTTCGGGGTTGATTAAATAAGTGTGGCGATGGACGGATATTATACCCATGACCAAAGATGGAAGACCCCTCAAGGCTCCATACGCAGGAATCACCTTCAAGTCGGGGTCGGACAGCAGCGGGAATCCGAGTCCTTTAGTTTTGTGAATACCGCTGAGAGTTGCCACACTTTCGCCTGATACTCCAAGCACTACCGCTCCCAGCTTGCCAAGGCAGTTTATTTTCTGATTGAAACTCCCCACTTCGCTGCTGGCAGATCTGTCTATCTCATTAAAATCAAAAAAATGAAGAACAACCCAGTTCCCGCGATAGCCACTTAGAGTGTGGTAATTGCCGTTCTGGTCAGGCAGGCTAAAGTCCGGTGCGGGGTCACCGCAATCTAGCATTTGATTCTCTTTTCCTTCTAAGATTTTTACTATGCTCATCCAGTATTAATATACCTGCCCCAATCGCTTTAGTAAAGACTAAACTTCAATTTGGATTGTCCCCAAAAAAGTCAAACGGCAAAATCTTCCTGTGCTGTGAGTAACAAGATAAATCTAAGCATTCGTTGTTTCATTATCAAGGTTGGTTACAGAACGGGCTATAGGCTACATTTGACTTTGGTTGTACAGAGACACCCCCATTACCCGGATCACCATTCAGTGAGCTTGGGTCGTCTTGAGTTCAGTTACACTGCTTGCTTTTGTAGCTCAATCAGCGCTTCGGCCACCTCGAGGGCGTGTTCTTCGGGTTTGACCTTGTCCCACACCTTCGCCACCCGGCCCCTGGGGTCAATCAAATACGTGTAGCGAAAAACGCCTTCATACTCCTTGCCCATAAAGTTCTTACGGCCCCAGGCCCCATAGGCACGAATCATGTCCTGGTCGGGGTTGGACAGCAGCGGGAAGTTGAGGCCGTACTTGCGGTGAAACTTCTCGTGGCTCCTCACATCGTCGGCAGATACGCCAAGCACTACCGCCCCCAGCTCTTCCAGGCGGCCTTTTTCGTCACGGAAGTTGCAGGCTTCCTTGGTGCAGCCAGGAGTGTCGTCCTTGGGGTAGAAGTAAAGGACTACCCACTGCCCCCGGTAGTCTTCCAGTGTGTGTACCTTGCCTTCCTGGTCGGGCAGGCTAAAGTTCGGTGCGGAGTCGCCAACTTTCAGCATAGCGGGGAAATGATAACCCAATCCCCATAGCCCCAGTGTTGCCTGCACTTCAAGCACCGTCTGCTCATACCGACTTTACAGGGTTCCTCTGCCTTCTCCCCTTGGAACGAAGGTGGCGACCCCCCGTTCATAGAGGCTATCAAAAATCAAGGATGCGACATTGGCTGCCCCTGTGCGTCGCCGAATGAGAGGGTTGACCTGGACTTGAATACAGCGTCGTAAAGGTGGCTATACGCCCTGAAGGGAAAGTCGGCAAGAAGGTGCACCAACCGGTCTCTCAAGCGAACCGGTGTCATTGCGAGGAGGCCAAAGGCCGACGAAGCAATCCAGAGGAGGCTTGCGAAACCACCGGCTGGGTAGGGCGATCTGGATTGCTTCGCATCCTGCGGATGCTCGCAATGACGTGAGCACTTCCTAAACTACGGTGAGAATGTACAGGTATCTCTACGACGGTGTATTGAATCAAACATCGTTCCAACGCTGAACCTAACCGAGCTTATAACCAAACCTGCGCAGAATATCCTTACGCCACTGGATATCCTCCTCGGCCTCGACCCCAAGCGGCTTATGGCCATCCAGAACCCCCAGGATTCCGCGCTGGTCGTCCTGTTCGGCTACAATCACCGCGAGCGGGTTAGCCGTGGCCGCGAAAATCCGCACCACTTCGGGCGTGGCCTTGACCGCGTGGAGCACGTTGATGGGGAAAAAGCCCTCGCCCAGCACAATCAGAAAGGAGTGGCCGGCCCCAATGGCCTCTGCGTTGCGCACGGCCAACTCCACCAGTTCAGCCGATGTGCCACTCTTGCGAATCAGGCGCTTGCCGGAGGCTTCGCAGAAGGCCAGTCCAAACTGGATGCCCGGCACCGCCGTCACCAGGGCTTCGTGCAAGTCTTCGACGGTCTTGATGAAGTGGCTCTGGCCCAGGATTACGTTCAGGTTTTCCGGTTTCTCAACCCTGACAATTTGAAGTTCCATGCCTTATTTAGGCACACTGAACTTCACCAGGTCAACCGTGGCGCCATCCGGGGTTGCGTAGCGCACGATACCCACCCCAGGGACAAAGAAAATCTCCATTACCTGACTGCCGCCGCCGCTCGTGACCGTGGAGGTTCGGATGACGTAGGCGTTGAAGCGCCCCGCCGGAACGTTCACCCCTTCGATACGCAAGACCTTACCCAGCAAGGCTACACTCTGGCCACCGAAATTGCTGCGCCCACCCCATTCCTGCCCCAGTACCAGAGGAGGAGCCGGATATAGTTGCAGGGGCGGGTTGTAGCGCTGCACTGCCTGACCAACTATCAAGCCCTCCAGGAGCACCCCCTTATCCGGGGTGTAGCGCAGCAGGTCGGCGCTGACCGGTTGCTTGGCGAGCCTGCGCTCAAACACCAGCATCCCGTTTTGTTCGCGGGTGAAGACCTGCTCCATGCCGGAGGAGTACGTCCAGGAATAGCCGATGCCGTTGGGGTAGTAGGCGGTAGGCGCGGCCAGCACCCCCACCCACAACAACCCAAGTATCAAGAAACGGTTCATCTTTTTTATGCTACGCCCCCTCGAGGCAAATCAAGGTGCATTCAGCCAGCGCATAAAAAGCTATTCTTCCCTACCCAGCTCGTGACCGCGCAAGGTAGCGGCTTCCACGGCCTCGATCAGGGCTGCCCGGACTGCACGGGCCTCGAGCGCCGCCAGACCGTGGATGGTGGTGCCGCCGGGGCTGCTGACCTCATCCTTGAGCACTGCCGGGTGCTTCTTACGGAGCAACTCGCCGGTAGCGATGAGCACATCGGCGGCCAGTTGCAGGGCCTGGGCCCGCGGGATGCCCTGCTTCACCCCGCCATCGGCCAGGGCCTCGGCCACCACCGCGACATAGGCCGGGGCCGAGGCCGACATGCCGGTGAAGGCGTCGAACCGGCGCTCTGGTAGGTCGTAGACATCGCCCACCGTGGCAAACAGGGCCCGCGTGAACTCGAGGTCGCCCGCCTCTTCGGCTTCGCGGGGGCCGGTGATGGCGGTGGAGCTTTTCCCGATGGTGGCCGCCAGGTTGGGCATGCACCGCACCACCCGCCGGGTGCCGAGCCGACGCGACAACACCGCCGTGGAGACTCCGGCCATGATGGAGATATAGCCCGTGTTGGGATGTGCAACCTGCGGGGCCAGGGTAGCAAGGTCCTTGGGCTGCACGCTCAGGAGTATGCGCTCACAGCGGCGCAGATCTTCCAGGCGCAGGGGCTGGACCCCGGTCTCGAGGGCCACCTGCTGGGTGCGCTCGGGGGTGTCCAGTATGCCAATGTCGGAAGCCTCGAGCATCTCCGCCCGCAACAGGCCCTCCAGAATGCTCTTGCCCATCTTGCCCACGCCGACAATCGCCAATTTCATGGCCCCAAGTCTAGCAGCAAGCAGGCGGTGGGGACAGGGGGAACAGGACTTGCACCCTTTGTCGCTTTCGGCTTTCAGCATTGGGCTTTGCGCCTCTTCCATTGCTATACTCCTGTGGTGCTGGTTCTCGCACTCGACACCGCCACGTCTTATCTGGTGCTGGGCTTGCCCCATGCCGAGCGAGCCATTCGCCTGGGGCGACGCCATGCCGAGGTGCTGTGGGGGGAGCTCGAGGCTTTTCTGCAGCAGGCCGGGGTCGGGCTACGCCAACTGGACGGGATTGCCGTCGGGCGCGGGCCGGGCTCTTACACCGGGCTACGGGTGGGCATTGCGGCGGGGTTGGGGCTGGCTCGAGGTCTGGGGGTTCCGGTGACCGG
>CAZIXH010000445.1:0-2615 GCA_964543055.1 uncultured bacterium | reverse complement strand
CGTAAGAAACGGTCCTGCGTTAGAGTCGCTTTCCCAATCACCTCAGAGAGTCGCCCGGCCCCCACCCGCCGCTGGAACTCCATCTGCCACAGCCGATCCTGGGCATGGACCACCCCCAGAGCAAAAAAAACATCGGCATCGGTCTGGGCTTTGATGTGGAGTACCCCCTCGGCGGTGCGGTTCATCTCTACGGGCGCAGAGAGCCCCTTGAGGGCCAGCCTACCCGCATGTTGCGGGAGGGTAGCCCCGCGCAGCCAGAACCAACCGCCCACTCCCAAAAGCAGTACCAAACCCACCAATACCAGCAGCAAACGCCCTAAAAATCGCAACCAACGCATGGTTCCTCCCCGTCTTGGCCCTAGTATAAGACCAGGTCTCTGAAGAGGGCCTATAGGTAATCTTCACCCGATTGGCTCGCTCTCTCCACGCCAGAAGGCTCGCCCACCCCGCTTGCGCCGATCCCAAAAAAGCTCCACCGTGTTCCCGTCGGGGTCTTGCAGGGTCAGCACATATGCAACACCCCGGTCTTCCAGTTTGTAGGGTACCCCCTCGAGCCTTACAAACTCCTTTGCAGCCTCGAAATCTGCCTCGGAGGCCAGTTCGAACCCCAGCCCGGCGGTTCCGGTGGGCTCTCCTTCGGTCAGGGCCAGCTCGAAGTGGCCCGTATTTTCCGAGGAGACCAGCAGCGCGGTAGCCCCAAAGCGCTCCGTGAGCTGCAAATCCAAAAAGCGGGTGTAGAAAGTCACGGCAGATTCCAGATGCCGCACGGTCAGGTGAACGTAAGCCAGCCGGGTCGTGTACATCAAGCGTATTCTGAGTTGAACGGGGCCAATGGTCAAACCTGGCAGCCAGGATGATACTCGGGTCTGTAACCATTTTCCGGTGCCGCCTGGGGCGGTACAATTCGGCCATGAAGATTGAGTTCAGAGAAAACGGCTCCATTGGTATCGAGACGGGCGGGAAGCTGGTGCTTCGGCAGGGCGAACAGGAGATTGTCATCGAAAAGCCCAGGGTTTCACTCTGCCGTTGCGGTCACTCGACCAATAAGCCTTTTTGTGATGGGGCCCATAAGACCGCCGGATTTGTGGCCCCGGCTGCTGTTATCGAACTCAAGACCGACGCCTAGGCCATCTGGTTCGCTAAGCCTCAAAGAGAGCAAAAACACACTGAGCCCGCCGACAAGCCATAAGATAGCGGGCGGAGGTTATCATGCCCATGCGCTATCGCAAACTTGGTCAGTGGGGCCTGAAGGTCTCGGAAATCTCGCTGGGAGCCTGGGTTACCTACGGCGATGCCGTCAACGACCTCGAGCGAATCAAGCAGATCACTCGCATCGCTTACGAGGGCGGCGTCAACTTCTTCGACAACGCCGATGTATACGCTAAGGGGCTGGCCGAAGAGCTGATGAGCAAGGCCCTGCTGGAGCAGTTCCCCCGCCACGAGCTGGTTCTCTCGAGCAAGGTCTTCTGGCCTACCAGCGACGATGCCAACGGACGGGGCCTTTCGCGCAAGCACGTGCGGGAAAACCTGGAGCGCAGCCTGAAGCGCATGGGCACCGACTACCTCGACCTCTACTTCTGCCACCGCCACGACCCCGAGGTGCCCATGGAAGAAATCGTGACCACCATGAGCAATCTGGTAGACCGGGGCCTGGTGCTCTACTGGGGGACTTCGGAGTGGCCGGCAGCCCGCATTGTGGAGGCCGTGCAGTTTGCCAGGGCCAACGGCCTGCATCCGCCTGCGGTGGAGCAGCCGCAATACTCGATGCTTTACCGCGAACGGGTCGAGCAAGAAATCCTGCCCGAGACCGAGCGCTTTGGACTGGGCATGGTGGTCTGGAGCCCCCTGGCGATGGGGATGCTCACCGGGCGCTACGACAAGGGCATTCCCAAAGATAGCCGTTTCGAGCGCTATCCGCAGTTTGGTAGCCGGTTCCTGACCGACGAAAACGTAAAAAAGGTCAAAGCCCTCAAAAAGGTGGCCAGCGAGTTAGGCCTCTCCCGTACCCAGCTGGCCCTGGCCTGGGTCTTACGGCAAAACGGCGTGAGCAGTGCCATTACCGGGGCCACCAAACCCGAACAGCCCAAGGAAAGCCTGGGGGCGGCAGCCGTGGATTTGCCGCAGGAAGCCCAGGAGCGCATCGAGAAGATTCTGGGCAAAGCCTGAAGTTGGCCAAAGCCGAACGCCGAAGGCTCATCGCGCCCTTCGCAGACGTGGCCGCCCACGCTCGGATTTCGAGTTTCCAGGCGGCCACGGTTCTGTCCAGGACGAAGCTTTTTCATAGTCGGACAGCTCCAAATATTTGAGGGTTGCTCTAATACCAACCTTAGATAGATAGTCATCCATTGGGAATCCACCTGAACCCTGCCACCCCCCGGATGACCTCGGGGTGCTGCTGGAGATAGACACACCGCTCTACCAGACGCTCTTGCAAAGCCTCCAAGCTGGGGAAGCTCTCATTGGCCACCGCTTCCCGCAGCAAAGGCACCACCGGCTCCGCCGGGGAGAGTTCCGGGGTGTAGGGCGGTAGGTTCAGCAGCAGCAGACCGGGCGGTACCTGGAGGTCTTTGGCCCGGTGCCAGCCCGCGTTGTCCAGAAGCAGCACCAGAACCTTC
>CAZIXH010000444.1:0-3762 GCA_964543055.1 uncultured bacterium | reverse complement strand
CTACACCCCGCCCTGGAAGGCTTCCAGAAATACCTGTCCAGCCATTCGTGAACTACGATTCCAGGCTCATCTTGGGCATCATCCGGCGGAGCGGCTCCGGCAGCCACCAGTTCCACCGACCCGCGAGCACCAGTACCGAGGGCACCAGTACCAGCCGCACCAGGGTCGCATCCAGCAAGACCGCCACCGCCAGACCCAGTCCGATGGTCTTGTTGGCAACCACCTGCCCAAAGACGAAGGCCGAGAAGACAATAATCATGATCAGAGCCGCACTGGTGATTACCCCGGCGGTGCGCTCGAGGGCATACCGCACCGCCTGGGGGGTATCCAGCCCGGCCAGATGGGCTTCCTGAACGCGGGAGAGCAAAAAGATTTCGTAGTCCATCGAGAGGCCAAAAATCACCGCAAAGAGCAGGATGGGGAGCGAGCTATCTATGCCGCCCACATCGGTAGGCGCCCCCACCAGTCCGGCGCCCAGGCCCTCCTGGAAAATCAGGGTGATCAGGCCATAGGCCGCCCCCACCGTGAGGGTGTTCATCAGGATGGACTTGAGGGGAATCAAGAGGCTGCGGAAGGCCACGGCCAGCAAAAGAAAAGTGGCCACAAAGACTGTCCCGATGGCTGCTGGCATGGCTCCCACCAGGGCCTGGGTAAACTCCATGGAGCCCACCGGCGCACCGCCTAGCAGCACCCGCTCGAAGCCCGCGTTCCGGGCTTCCTGCTTGAGCCTGGCGTACCACTCGGGGATACGGGGGGCCTGTACGGCATCGCGGGGAATCACCGTCAGGCGCAGGTAGCGGCGGTTCTGGCTCACGTACTGGGTGGAGAGGCCCACCAGCTCGGCAAACCCACCCTGGCCCGAGAGCCGCCCGGCCAGAAAAGGCGAGACCACCAGCCGCACCTCGGGCCAGGCCGAAAGGCGCTGCTCGAGGTCGCGCCAGCGGGCCCGGTTCTCGGGGGTGAAGCCTTCTTCACCCAGGTCCAGGAGGATTTCAAAGGAATCCAGGGCACCCCCCAGCCCCATCTGCCGGATCAGCTCGAGGCCCTTGCGCGACTCCACATTCGGGCCCAACCCAAAAGCCCCGGTATAGCCCAGCTTCATCTGGGTGGCCGGCCAGGCCAGGGCTGAGAGCAGCCCCACCACTGCAAACGCCCACATCCAGGGGCGCCGCATCACCACCCTGGCCCAGCGGCCCCAGAAGGGGCTCACCTGCCCGCTACTGGTGGGCTTGAAGGCCAGCCGACGCGGGGAGTTCACCCGCTCACCCAGCATTGACAGGATGGCCGGAAGTAGGGTAATCGAGGCCAGCACCGTTAGGGTAATGGACATCACCCCGCCCACCCCCATCGAGCGGATGAAGGTCAGGTCGGGCACCAGCATGGCCCCCATCGCGATGGCCACCACCAATCCGCTCGAGGCCACCGTCCGCCCGGCGGTCTGGGTAGTGATGGCCGCCGCCGCCTGCGCCGAGCGCCCCGAGGCCAGCTCTTCGCGGAAGCGGTTGACCATCAGCAAGGCGTAGTCAATACCCGCCCCCAGCGAAAGCATGGTGATCACCGAAAGGGCAAAGCTACTCACTTCGCCTAAATACGTGAGGAAAAACAAGCAGGCCAGGCCGGTGGTGATGGCCACCACCCCCACCATCAGGGGCAGCCCGGTGGCTACCAGCGCCCCAAAGGCCAGCAAGAGCACCAGCCCGGTCAGGGGCAGGGCCATCAGTTCGCTGCGCTTGACATCGGCTTCCAGCAGGTGCAAGAAGTCCTTGGTGACGGCAGTGGCCCCGGTCACATAAAAGCGAATCTCGGGGGTCTGGGCTGCCCTGGCCTCGCGCCGCAGGGCCTCAATTACGGCCTCGCCGTTCTCGAGGCGGGTGTCCAGCAAGGTAGCGGTAATCTTGCCGTCGGGGCTTTGTTGTTGCAAGGGGCTGGGCGCGTCATAGCGGCTCAGGCGCACCACCCCCTCGAGGCCCTGGATTCGGGCTATTAGCTGGTTGTAGACCGCTCGAAAACGGGGGTCGCTTTCGGGCAGGCTGGACTCGCTCACCAGCACCGTGCGGTCTACCGATTGCTGGGCAAATTGTTCGGTATAGATTTGCGTGACCTTTTGGGCCTCGCTGTTCTTCACGTCACTTGCATTGGCCGCCAGACGCCCGGGGGCCATGCGAGCCGCCGGAATGGCCAGCAGAACCAGCAGAACCCAAACGACAATAACCTGTAGCGGATACCGGGTCACGAAGCGGGCAAGGCGGGCAAACATAAAGCACAACCCCAAACTTGTCCAATATGCTCCTTCCTTCACAAGAAGACAAGAGCAGATGCCGCAATTTGAACATCAAACCGGACACCCTATTGGGCCTCGAGTTGTCAAAAGAGGCGGGCCTTGAGAGGCACCTGGCATTGGCCCTACACACTTGTAGCCACCCGCCCAACTTCGGGCCGAGCAGGGAGCGTACAATCGTCGGGATGGACTTTCTGGTTGCGGCGCTCTTACTCGGCCTGGTGATTTATTTCCTCTTTCGGGTGCTGCGGGGGGTATTGCCCGCTCGTCTGTGGGCCCGCTTCCGCCCCCTGGGAATGCGTCTGGTGCTCCGCAAGGCAACCGAGAAATGTACGGTCTGCAAGGAGGTACTCAACCCGGCTGAAGTGGCTGCCCTGCGCCAGGGCAGGCGCAAATGCCCCGAAATGGCCCGCTGCCCTTATCAGCGCAGCCGGTGGCTGAACTAGAGCGCTCTTCACAAGAATCGAGCTGTCCGGCTTTGAGAAAGCCCCGTCCTGCACAGAACAGTGGCCGCCGGGATGGGCGGCCACGTCTGTGAAGAGCGCGATAATGGCAAACCTCGAGCGTGGTTGAGCCGATGGCCGATGGTCAATTGCCGAATAGCCAAAACAGCTTCATGGCCCCAGGCCCTCTCGCGTTCATCGTTAAGGATCATCCCTGTCGTACCTCAAAGGTCATTGCTCTCGGCGGCTTTGGGGGCATTCACTGCGCTACAGCTACTTCACCCTCGCCTGCATTTAACCCACCTCGAACCACACCGCTATAGAGTGAGGTAGTGCACGCAGGCTTGCATTGAGCAAAGGAATCTATGGGAATCGGGCAATTGGCATGGGGTTTGCTGGGTGGGTGGATTCTACTGGCGGGGGCTGCCGCTGCCGAAGCCAGGAACCCCTCGCAGTACGTGTTTGTGGTGGATGTTTCGGCCTCGATGATTGGGCAGGAGGATGGGCGCACGGTGATCTTCCCGCTGGTGCAACGCGAGTTGATGCGCTTTGCTGAACGAGTCGCCGACGAGACCGAGGTACGCCTGGTGCCCTTTAGCAAAGAGCCCCTGGGCACGGTTCGGTTTGTACTGCCGCGCGAGCGCGAGGAGATGTTGCGCTATATTCGTAGCCTGCGGGCCGAGGGCAGTTCCAGCCATATTTTTGGGAGCCTGAAGCGGGTCTATGGCGAGCTCTGCAACGAACCTCGAGCCTTTTTTCTCTTCACCGATGGCCTGGACAACTCGGCAGAGCCCGGCCAGATGCCGGAGCTAAAGAGCCAGTGCCCCCTTACCCTGGTGGCGCTGGCAGCACTGCCCAAAGCCTTTTCCGAGGCCTGGGGGGGGTTGCGGCAGAACAGCCTGACCGGCGAACCCTCGAGGCCACCCCAAACGAACTCTACCGTCCCAGAAGAGCAGGCCTCGAGCGAAGCACCCAGTACACCGGTGGCTCCAGCAGACCCGTCCTCCACAGCAGGCCCTGTCCTGGCAGGGGTACAAAAAG
>CAZIXH010000443.1:0-2986 GCA_964543055.1 uncultured bacterium | reverse complement strand
AACCTCCCCTACGCCGTAGGAGAGGGACAACAAGCCATCAGATTCGGCTTTCATAACGTAGCGCAGCTAGAGCCGTGACATTGCCTTTATATCTGTAATCTGTATAAGCATTTATACGACTCTGTACTAAGTACACAGTCGTATAAATACCTGTACATCTTCACTGGAATACGGGAAGTCATTGCGAGCATCCGCAGGATGCGAAGCAATCCGGTTCACGCCGTCCAGCCGAACGTTTGGTGAGTATCCTCTGGATTGCTTCGTCGGCCTTTGGCCTCCTCGCAATGACACCGGTTCGCTCGAGAGACTGGTTGGCGAACCTTCGCACCAACATTCGGTTTGAGAGGTATAGCTTTTAGGGTCAATGTAAGCCCCGCATGGACAGCAGGGGGTCTGGGTTTTTAGCATGGTCTCCATGACTGTGCGCAAAGCCCGCGTCACCTGTCCCCTGGACTGCCCCGATGCCTGCTCGTTGATTGCCACCATTGACGATGCCCAAAATGCTCTCCTCAAAATCGAGGGCGACCCCCAGCACCCCATTACCCAGGGCTTTGCCTGCGTCAAGACCTACCGCTACCCCGAGCGCCAGCACCACCCTTTGCGGCCCCTGTACCCTTTGAAGCGGGTGGGGCGGAAGGGCGAAGGCCGATTCGAGCGGGTGAGCTGGGAGGCAGCCCTGGACGATATTGCCGCTCGGCTAAAAGACACCCTGAGTCGGTATGGGGCAGAGGCCGTACTGCCCTATCACTACGCGGGCACCATGGGCCTGATGCAGTACGAGCACCCGCTCACCTTCTTCCGCGCCCTGGGGGCCTCGGCCCTCGACACCACCATCTGTGCCACAGCGGGTTCGGCGGCCTGGGAGGCCAGTTATGGGGCGCGTTTTGGCGTAGACCCCGAGGACGTTCCCCAGGCCCGCTTTATTCTGCTATGGGGCATCAACAGCCTGCATACCAACACCCACCTGACCCCTTTCCTCAAAGCGGCCCGCCACAACGGTGCGCGCATCGTCCACATTGACCCCTATGAAAACCTCACCAGCCGCTTTGCCGACGAACACATCAAGATTCGCCCCGGCACCGACGCGGCGCTGGCCTACGGCATGGCCCGGGTGATTGTGAAAGCTGGGCTGCACGACACGGCTTACATCGCCCGCATGACCACCGGCTTCGAGGCCTTCATGCAAGCAGCCGAGGCCTGGACACCGGAGCGGGTGCAGGCGGTCACCGGCGTACCGGCGGCTACGGTGGAGCGGCTGGCCCTCGAGTTTGCCCAGGCCAGAGCCTCGTTCATCCGCACCAGCTACGGCCTGACCCGACACCCCGGCGGGGCCTCGGCCCTGCGGGCGGTCATTCTGCTGCCCGCCATCACCGGCGCCTGGCAGTACCCGGGGGGCGGGGCCCTGCTCAGCACCAGTGGCGGGTTCCCCCTGAACCGCGCCGAGCTGGCGGGGCGGAAGTTTTCCAAGCCTGTGCGGCACGTCAACATGAGCCAGATTGGCACGGCCCTCACCACCCTGGAACCGCCCATCCGAGCCCTGTTTGTCTTCAACTCCAACCCGGCGGTGATTGCCCCCCGCTCCGACCTGGTGCAGAAGGGCTTGCTGCGCGAAGACATTTTTACGGTGGTGCTCGAGCAGGCCCTCACCGAGACCACCCGCTACGCCGACTATGTGCTGCCCGCCACCACCTTCCTGGAGCACCCCGACCTCTACACCGCCTACGGCCACTACTACCTCTCCTGGAACGAGGCGGTGATGCCGCCCCAGGGCGAGGCCCGTCCCAACACCTGGGTCTTCGCCGAGCTGGGGCGAAGGCTGGGCCTGGACGAACCCACCCTCTACTGGGACGCCGAGACCCTGGCCCGTTCGCTCCTGGACTCCGACCATCCCTGGCTAGAGGGCATCACGCTGGAACGCCTGAAAGCAGAAGGTTTCGTGCGCATCAACAAGCCCAGGGGCTATCTACCGTACACCCAGACCGTCGGCACCCCTTCGGGCAAGGTGCAGTTCGACCCCCCACCCCAGGTCATGCTGACCGAGCCCACAAGGGACTTCCCCCTGATCCTGATGACCCCCCCGGCCAAGCACTTCCTGAACAGCACCTACGGCCACATAGAGCGCCTGGTGCAGGCCGAGGGAGGTGAGCCCCACCTGCTGGTGCACCCCGAGGATGCGCGGGCCTACGGCGCAACCGACGGTGCGCTGATGCGGATACGCTCCCCCCACGGGTCGGTGATCCGGCGGGTACGGGTGAGCGAGGCCCCCATCCAGGGCACGGTGGTGCTGGAAGGCACCTGGTGGGAACAGTGGGCCCCCGACGGCAAGGGCATCAACTGGCTCACCGGTGAACACCTCACCGACATGGGCGAGGGTTCAACCTTCCATAGCAACCCGGTGCGCCTGGAAGCGCTGGACTAAACGGGAACGCCGGCCAGACTCCAGACCTCCCTGGCCCGCATCGCCCAGGCCGGGTACTCTTCCTTTTGCAGGAAGTGCCGGGCGTACAGGGCTGCGAGCCTGGCATGGCGCTCGCTGCCGAGGTCGTACAGGAGGGCCACCGTGGCGGCATCGGCCAGGGTACGCAGGGCGTCCTTGGCCTGCCACTGGGCTTCCTCCGGGGAGAGGGTTTGCAGGCAGGCCAGGGTGTGTTGCAGGGCGGAATGGGCCAGGCGGGCTTCCTCGCTGCCGACGGCCTCGAGCCTGGGCAAAAACTCCTCCACAAAGGGCTGTGCGGCCCCCTTGCGGAAGAGCACCTCGAGGGTGTCCAGGGCCTGCACGTTGGCCGGGCCCTCCCAGATGGGGGTAATCAGGGCTTCGCGGGCCAGCCGGGCGATGGCAAAGTCCTCCACGAAGCCCACCCCGCCAAAAAGCTCCATACCGAGCTGGGTGCAGTAGGTGCCGTGCTCGGCGGTACGGGCCTTGGCCAGGTGGGCCAGCAGGCGGGCGTCGTGGTAGCGGGGGCCGTAGGGTCTGTCCCTTATACCC
>CAZIXH010000442.1:0-8779 GCA_964543055.1 uncultured bacterium | reverse complement strand
GTGCTGACCGATACGGTGGTCGAGGCGGGGGGCAAGATCAAGTCCCACACGGTCTGCGACGAGGCCTATGTCTCGAGCGGGGCCGATGCCGGGCCGTTTGCCCGCCTGCGGCCCAGGGCTTACCTGGAAGAGGGCGCCCACGTGGGCAACTTTGTTGAACTCAAGAACGCCCGCCTCGGCAAACGGGCCAAAGCCGGACACCTGGCCTACCTGGGCGACGCCGAGGTGGGGGAGGAGTCCAACATTGGCGCCGGGGTGATTACCGCCAACTACGACGGCCAGCGCAAACACAAGACCACCATCGGCAAGCGGGTGTTCGTGGGCTCCAACAGCGTACTGATTGCGCCCGTCGCTTTGGCCGACGGCTCCTTTATTGCCGGTGGCAGCAGCATCAACCAGGACGTACCCGAGGATGCGCTGGCCATTGCCCGCGAACGCCAGCGAAACATTGAGGGTTACATGAAACGCAGAAGGGGCGAGGGGTCTTAGGCTGCCCCCTGTTCACTTTGGGCTCCCGAACCTTTTTTGCCGCCCCTTGTTTTGTTCAAGCGTTTTTGATGCGGGGTGGCTACGCTTTCAGATGAGCTTCAGCCAACGGAGTAAACTGGGGTTAGGAGTGTGCTATGAACCTGGGAATGACGGAAATTCTAATCATCTTGCTGATTGCCTTGCTGCTCTTTGGCCCTCGCAAGTTGCCCGAGCTGGGGCGTAGCCTGGGGCAGAGCATCCGCGAGTTCCAACGGGGCGCCAAAAGCATCCGCGAGGAGTTTGAAAAAGCCGCCGACGTGAAGGAGTTCAAAGAAATTAAGGAAGAAATCAGCAAGCCTCTGGAGGAGATCAAGAAACCCCTCGAGGCCAGGGAAGAATCTAAATCCTGAAGGGGTCAACCATGCGTGAAGCCCCTTTGATGGAACACCTCGAGGAGCTGCGTAACCGCCTGATCTGGGCCATTGTGGCCTGGGCGGTCATGACGGCGGTGGCTTTTACCTTCCGGGTACAGATCCTGGAAGCCCTGCGTCGCCCGCTGGATGCCTACAATGCGAGCGCCTCGCTCAAAGCCGAGCTAATCGTCCTGAACATTACCGAGCCCTTTCTCACCGCTTTCAAAGTGGCGGCCTTCGGCGGGCTGGCACTGGCCCTGCCTTTCATCGTTTATCAGATTTGGGCCTTTATTGCGCCCGGTTTGTATGCTCACGAACGCAGGCTAGCGGTTCCCTTCATTCTGGGGGCGGGTTTTAGCTTCGCCCTGGGGGCTGTGTTTGCCTACTTTGTGCTGTTGCCCTTCGCTGTGCCCTTTTTGCTGGGTTTTTTGGGCGATGTGGTCACGCCGCAAATCTCCATCGGGATGTACATGGGCCAGGTGGTGACGTTCCTGGCCCTGATGGGTATTCTCTTCGAGATGCCGGTGGTGAGCTACTTGCTAGCCCGTCTGGGCTTCCTTACCAGCCGTTTCCTGGTGAGCAACTGGCGCATTGCAGTGGTGCTTCTCATCACGCTGGCAGCCCTGATCACACCTACCGTGGATGTGGTGAATCTAAGCCTGGTCTCCATCCCCCTGATGGTGCTCTACGGCTTTTCGATTCTGCTGGTCAAGTGGGCAGAACGCAGCCGCCCCAAAGAAGTTGAGCCCAGCGCTGTCTGACGCTTTAAGCCCTACCGTTTCCAGGAACCTGTCATGGCGTGCGAGCTGTGCAGTTGGGGTGTAATACCCTCTTTACCTGAACACTTTGTGGGCCATGGGAACGAAGAAGTAGGGAATAAGGGATAGGGGTCAGGCCTTTGAAAACCGCAACCTTATCTCCTGCCGTTCAGCCCTACCTTGGGTTTCAACTCCGAACCGACCTGCTGCGCGGAGGCGCAGTTTAGCAGTTTTGTCTGGTCTCCACTCCTTGGCATGGATCGAGAAACGACTTGAGCCTGGCCTTATTAAGATCAGGTGCTCACCAGAAGCCTTGCTTTGACCTGGCAACCTTGGTATACCATTGGGGTCATGGACCAGCGCATTGCAGACCTGCGTAAACAAGTGGATCAGATCAACCGCGAACTGCTCAGACTGCTTTCCGAACGGGGGAAGTTGGTGAGCGAGATTGGGCGGGTGCAGACCGAACAGGGGCTGGCCCACTACGACCCCAAGCGCGAAGACGAGATGCTGGCTTATCTCACCAGAGAAAACCCCGGCCCCTACCCTGCCGAGACCATCAAGCGGCTGTTCAAGGAAATCTTCAAAGCCTCGCTGGATCTCGAGGAACAGCAGGACAAGCAAAAATTCCTCTATTCACGGCAGGTCAAGCCCGAGGACACCACCGTGAAGGTGGGAGATGTGGTTTTTGGGCAGGGTAAGGTGCTGGTGGCCGGGCCTTGCTCCATCGAATCGGAAGAGCAACTGTTGGCAACCGCTAAATATCTGTCGGGCTATGGCATCAAGGTATTGCGGGGCGGCGCTTACAAGCCCCGTACTTCCCCTTACGGTTTCCAGGGGATGGGGGAACCCGCCCTGAGGCTGGGCCGTCAGGCGGCCGATGCCCACGGCATGGTGTTTGTGACGGAGGTGATGGACACCCGCGATGTGGAGGTGGTCGCCCAGTATGCCGACATTCTGCAGGTGGGCACCCGTAACGCCCAGAATTTCGCCTTGCTGCGCGAGGTGGGCAAGGCCAACAAGCCGGTTTTGCTCAAACGGGGTTTTGCCCAGACCATCGAAGAGTGGTTCTACAGCGCCGAATACATCCTCTCGCAGGGAAACGCCGAGGTAATTTTGTGTGAGCGGGGTATCCGCACCTATGAAAAATGGACGCGTAATACCCTCGACCTCTCGGCGGCCATACTGGCCAAACAGCTGACCCACCTGCCGGTGATAGTGGACGTAACCCATGCTGCCGGGCGGCGCGACCTGCTGGCCCCGCTGGCCAGGGCGGCCCTGGCGGCGGGTCTGGATGGGGTTCACGTTGAGGTACACCCCAACCCCAAAGTGGCCCTTTCCGATAGCGAGCAGCAACTCGACTTTGCCCAGTTCGAGCAGTTTATGAAGGCGATCGAAGACCTGATGCCGAAAGAGACCTCGAGGGTCTAAGTTGCGCCCGTATAAGGCCTAGAGATGGATCCAGGCAGCGCTAGAAAATCCTGCTCTGGGCGCAATACCCGAATGATTTTCGACCATGCCATTATCCAAAACATAGGCGGAGGTAATTAACTCGCTCGAGCAAATGTCAGTTTCTTCCCTGACCCCTACCCCCTATACCCTGTACCCTATTAACTGTGGGACTTTTTGACAATTTAGTGGGGGCTTTCCTCAAACTAACCGATCCTGCGCCGGAATATACCGGGCCGCGTTGCCTGCTCGAGCGCAACAGCGTGGGGGGGTGCGACAAGTGCCAGCAGGTATGCCCGCATCAGGCCATTAATCTGCAAGCCTTCACGGTTGAAATAGACGAGGTGAAGTGCACAAGTTGCGGGTTATGCACTGCCGTTTGTCCGGGTCTGGCGCTGGAGTTTCCGCTTGGCCCCATTCAGGAAAAGCTGCACCGGGGGCGGGGCCAGCTTCGCTGCTCCAAGGCGCCTGGGGCGGGCGACGAAATTCATTGTCTGGGACAGCTCACACCAGGGGTTCTGGCTGAATCGGGGTCCCGTTATGGCTCGCTTACCCTGGCCCACGGCGACTGTGCAAGCTGCAAAATCGGCGGCCCTTCCATTCCCGAACGGGTGCAGTGGGCGGTGGAGGAGGGGAAAAAGTATTTTCCGGGGCTCGAGGTGCACCTGCAGCAGGACGCGCTACGCGGTGCGGAGGTGGGCCGGCGGGAGTTTTTTGGGGCCATGTTTGGAGGGGCCAAGCGTTCCGCCGCAGAACTGGTACCCAACCTGCCCTTACCCCAGCCGGAAACCTACGAAGATAAACGCGCAGATCATCCCGCCGAGTTGCGCTTGCGCAGGGTGGCGGCTCATCGCGCCAGTGCAGTACGCTGGCCCCGGATTGCCGTAGCCGAGGGGTGCACGTTGTGCCCGGTTTGCACTAATGTGTGTCCTACCCGAGCGGTCGAACGTGAACGCGACACCATGGAGGGGCTGAGCGAAGAGTACGTCTTGAAGCTGAATGTGTCGGCCTGTACAGGCTGTGGGGCCTGTGTGGAGAGCTGCCCTCCGCAGGTCATTTCGCTGGTGGAAGCCAGCCGCGAGGAAGTGCTGGGCGAGCCGCTCGAGCTTTACCGGGGTACGCCTCCCTGGTACGACCTCTAGGGGGCCGAAACCAGATGCGTTCGCCGCTAGAAAGCTCAAAAATCCAACGCACCGCTCTAGCCATTTTGCTCTTTGCTCAGAATCCGAAACGCCACGGGTTTGGAGAGTACCAGGGCGGTGGTGGTGGTTCCATAGACGCCCAGTTTCTGGTTGAGCATTTGTTCTAACTCCTGCACCGAGCGAAACACGGCGCGAATCTGGTAGCCATCGCGCCCGGTCAGATTCCAGAACTCGAGCACGTTGGGCAGTTCTGAGATGTAGCGTATGGCTGCATCGTGATTGCTGTGGGTCACCTCGGCGCGAATGAAAACCTCGAGGGTATAGCCAAGCTTGCTGGGGTCCACTACGGCCCGGTATCCCTGAATAATCCCGGTTTCTTCCAATCGGCGCACCCGCTCGGCCACAGCAGGGGCCGATAAACCCACCTGCCGTCCAATCTCGCTGAAAGGCATCCGGGCGTTTTGTTGGAGCAGCTCGAGGATTTTCCAGGAGAGTTCATCCAAGAGTTTTGAATCTATGGTCATCACCCTATTTTACTTCATTTATGCTGGTCATGTGCCTGTATTCATTTCGATATGCCATTCTCAAACCCCGATTCGCCTACTACCATAAAGACATCGGCTTGGATTGAGCTGATCGAGGAGAAAGATATGAAACACGCCATCAACGCCAAAACCCTGGAGCAAAGCGCCCTCGCTGCCCATGCCCTCTTCGTTCAAGATCGAGACAACCGACTGGACTGGTTGGTAGATCGGCATTTTGTGGTTGAGCATCTGGTTCCAACCTTGCTGTGCCGGTTGCAAGCCCACCTTCCGATAAGGGTCAGTGAACTGGTCGAACTATGGGCCGAACACCTGGGCTTGTCCGAGACCTTGTTGGAGGCCTGGAGACCTAAACTCGAGCCCCTGTTTGCCGAATACCTTCATTTGCTAGCTTCCGAGTTGCAGGTACATGCCCAAAACCCCCATTTGGTACACCGTATGTTGAGTCGGGCGAGCTAAAGTGGTTCTCGGAGGAGCTTGCTCCTAGAGCTTGCTCCTGATAACGGTTTTTGCGGTGCGGGGCACCTTACGCCTCTCACATTGAGGCGTAAGGGTGGGAAATTCGATAAAACTCTACTGATACACTTGGCAGAGTCGGTTTGGGCAAGACCAGACTGGGGTATGCGCACAAAATTAGAGCAACGGTACAGTAGCGGTGCCCAAAGGTTTGACACATTGCAGCCAGACCCCTAAAATACCGTTTGCTGTCCTGCGGGTTTCGCTCCACTTGGGTGGGCAAACCGTTCTGGCCGCTCCGCGCTGGGGCATCGTCTAATGGCAGGACAACGGTCTTTGGAACCGTCGGTCGTGGTTCGAGTCCACGTGCCCCAGCCATCAAACCCTCCGAGCCGTGTTCGGAGGGTTTTTGCTATCTGATTGGCCCGTGTGATATATGGGCGTTACCCTGGCCCCTGGTCTGATACTATCTAGGATATATGGCGGAAGCTGTGCAAAGTGATAAGGTTTTGGTGGTCACCTCGAGCCTGACCCTGCGGGCCTTGCTCGAGCTGGTCATCGAGGAGCAAGGTGTGGAAGCTCAATTTTTTGAGAAAGCCCAGGAAGGTCTGGATTTCCTCAAAGCCCACACACCCCGGGCGATTGTGCTGGATGACGGAATTGAAATTGACCCCTTTTCCATTGCTTCCCGCCTAAAAATGAGCCGCCGCCTGCGGGAAGTGCCAGTGGTGCTCTTCATTGGCGATAGCGATGATCGCACCAAGCTGACTGCTGAATTTGCCCGTGTAGAGCATGTCCTCTCCAAGCCGGTGGATCGCAGGGCCTTCTCCAGCATCCTGCGGAACCTTCCCCAGCAACAGCCCAGCGTGTAGCCAAGACTTACCCAGTTGCTGATGGGATAACCCAAGCAAATAGCGGCCTCCCAAATGACCCATCGAATCTCGTCTGGGCAATATCCCAGGAATAGGCTTTGTTACCTTTGGGCAGAATCGGTATTACAAACGCTCTAATCTGCGGCTGCTACACTGACCTCCGTGCGTAGATTGCTCCAGATAGTGCGGGTTGTGTTCATTGCCGGTTTTTTGGGGGCAGTGGGGGCTGCGGGGTATGTGGCCTGGCTGCTGCTGCGTGATCTGCCCAGCCTCGAGACCCTCGACGACCTGCGGTTTACCGCGACCTCGACCTTCTATACCCGCGATGGCATACCCATTGCCGACCTGGCCTCGGTGGAGGATGGGCGGGCCATTGCCCGGCAACTGGTTCGCTTGGGCGAAGTGTCGCCTGCGGCGGCAGTGGCGGTGGTGGTTTCGGAGGATCAGCGCTTCTTCAAACACTATGGCATAGACTTCATCCGCCTGTTTGGGGGCCTGTACTACTCCTTGCGCGGCGACCTGCAAGGGGGCTCGACCATCACCACCCAGGTGGTCAAAAATACCTTGCTGCGCGACCTGGCTTTCGAACGCCGAAGCATCAGCGGCCTCGAGCGCAAACTCAAGGAATTTCCCCTGGCGATCCAGATTGAGCGTCGCTACTCCAAAGAGGAAATCCTGGAGATGTATCTCAATGTGGTGCCCTGGGGGGGCAATGCCCAGGGTATCTGGGCAGCCGCTCAGGCCTACTTTGGCAAGGAACCCTCCGAGCTCAACCTGGCCGAGGGAGCCTACCTGGCCATTTTGTTGCCAGCTCCCAACCCCCGCTATCTGGACTACCCCTCCACCCGGCGCCGCATGAAAGTGCTGCTGGGCAACATGGTGTCAGAGGGTTGGGTCAGCCAGGCCGATGCTGACGCGGCCTGGCGCTACAAGCTGGTGCCCAAGGGCTGGGAAGTGACCTACGACGACAGTGGCAACCTCAAGAGCGCCAAACTGATAGACCCCAGTGTGCGCATTGTGCCGGAGCGCAACGTCCGGCTGGCCCCCTATTTTGTTTACGAAGTACAGCGCTACCTGAAGGAAAAAATTGGTTCCGACAAGCTTCGGGAACAGGGGGGGTTGCGCATCATCACCACCCTCGACCTGAAGATGCAGACCGCCGCCGAAAAGGCCGTAGTAGGTCGCCGCCTGCCCGACCAGGCCCAGTTGGCGATGGTGGGCCTCGAGCCCAACTCGGGCGAGGTGCTGGCCATGGTAGGGGCACGTCCCGGTACGGAGGGTGAGTTCAACCGGGCCACCCAGGCCTGGCGCAGCCCCGGCTCGGCCATCAAGCCCTTTACCTACGGCGTAGCCCTGGAAGCAGGCTGGACCCAAGCGACCACTGTGCGTGATTCCCCCGTGGAGTACCCTACCCCACGGGGGGTTTGGAGACCCAAAAACTTCGACGGGCGTTTCCTGGATCGCCCGGTCAGCCTCCGCTACGCCCTGGATCGCTCCCTGAACCTGCCGGCCATTCGCACCGCCGAGGCCATTGGGGTACAGCGTCTGGGCGACAAGCTACGGGCTGCCGGGTTTCGCCTGACCGGCAATATGGCGGTGCTGGCTAACTCAATCGGCGGGGGAGCGGATATCACCCCCATCGGATTGGCGGCAGCCTACGCCAGCTTCGTCAACGGGGGTTACTGGGTTGAGCCGCGTCTGGTCTTGAGGGTAGAGGACAACAATGGCCGGGTGATCTACCAGCCCGAAACCAAGAAGGTACTGCTCTGGACCCCGCAAGTGGCCTACCAGATCTGGGACATGCTCAAGGGCTACGTCAACGATGTTCCGCCCGGCTTCAGAAGTAGCCTGGCCTGGGAGGCGCGCATTCCAGGGCGTATTGTGGGCGGCAAGACCGGCACCAGTGACGATGCCATTGACCTGTGGTTTGCCGGAGCTACCCGGGGACTCGTAGCCACACTCTGGGTGGGCCGCGATGACCACAAGCCCCAGCGTATGGGAGGTGTCGAGCCAAGCAGCTCGATGGTCAACCCACCCATTTGGCGCGATTTTGTGGAGCAGGCCTTGCGGGGCCGCCCTGCCGGCGACTTTCCCCAGCCTTCGGGGCTGGTTCTGGCCAATTTCGACCTGCTAACTGGCAACGACAGCTCGAGTGGGGTTGCTGCGCTCTTTCCAGCCCGCCAGGTGCAGCGTACCCAGGCGGTTGTGCGGGACGCACCCCCTCAGCCTACCTACATCTCGCGGCCCGGCCCGGCGGTTGCCAGCACCAATGCCTATCAAACCATTGCAGTCGACCGGGGCACCAACTGCCTGGCCTCGCCCCAAACCCCTACCGAACGGGTGGTATGGCTGCAAGTACCGGATAGCCGCGTCAGCGACTATCAGTGCAACTAGTACTAGTACGGGGCTCCCGTACCAAACCAGCCCGGTTTGACATTTGCTCCGGTTGCATTTATTGTTTGCTCAGATGGTTTGGTATACCACTACCACTACCTGAGGCGGCAGCTCCCTCGAGTTGTCGCCCCTGCCTGCCTACCCTGGCGGGTTTTTTGTTTCCCAGAGGAGAGGCCATGAGAATCGGAATTGTTGGAGCTACCGGAGCTGTCGGCAAAGAGCTACTGAGTGTGCTTGAAAAGCGTAACTTTCCCGTTTCTGAGCTGCGATTATTTGCTTCGGCCC
>CAZIXH010000441.1:0-5825 GCA_964543055.1 uncultured bacterium | reverse complement strand
GGTTCGGGGCAGGTCGGGTCACGCTCACCACATCCACCACCAGACGCCGCCGGTTGCCATCGTTGAGCACAGAGGTCTTAACTTCCACATTGGGGCGCAGGCGAACAAACACCGTGGCGCCGCCCGCCGCTAGCACCACCTGATAAGAGGCAACCTGGGGCGAGCTCACATCGGTATCGCTGGCGTTTGGGGTCAGGCCGCTAAAGCGAAGGGTCAGGGTGTCGGGCGTTTGCGAAATCTGGTACTGCGTTTTGGCCTCGAGGTCGAAGACCAGGCGGGTGTAGCCTTCGTGCAGGCCCAGCCTGGGAAAAGCCAGAGCCGAAGCCAGAATTACGATCAGGAAGGCCAATAACCGCATCTATTTGGAGTATAGCCGAAAAACTTGCGTTCTTTTTGAAGATTTGACCCCGGTCTCCAAAGGTTTGCATAGCAAGGCCACCTGTGTACAGTTCGCTGTAGGCCATTGATTGTTGACTTCTTGTGGCATTCGGCCTTCGGCTTTGAGCTTTCGACTGTGTGTGTCCCAGCGTTTGTTGTGCATCAGAAATGGGCTTTGCGGCTGTGTTGATGATTTGCTCATTCGGTTCATCCCGGAGGCTCTAGGATTGGAGGAATGAAGCACTGGATTCTGTTACTCACTCTTCTTTCGCTGGTGGGGTTGGCCTCGAGGTTTGCGGGCTTCGAGGTGAAACCGAGGGGCAACTCGGAACTGGATGTGGGCACCGGCATCTATACCTTGCCCACCGGCGGCACCATCACCGACAACAAGAGCGGGCTGGTGCTGGAAGCCCGCTACATCCAGTACCGCGATGGCGACTTTATCAAGGCCCAGGGCGCCACCCTCAAGGCCAGGGAGGGCGAGTTTGCTGCTACCAGCCTCGAGTACCTGCAAAAGCCCGATACCCTGCGGATGAACGGGGTGCGTTTTAGCTCCAAAGAGTTCAAGGCCCTCACGGCCCAGCAGGGCTTGCTGCTCAAAGAGGACGTGCTGGTGCTCAAAGGCGAGGTGCGCTCGAGCGACCCCGTGCTCGAGGCCAGTACCCTGGTAGTAGACACCGTCAAAGACCAGGCCCTGGTGCTGGGGGTGTTCACCTATCGGGACGGCGCAAGCACCCTGCGGGGCAACCGCCCCGATAGCACCCTGCTGCTCACCTTTGCCGACGGCAAAGTGCGGGCCAACACCCGCGTGCCTGCCGAGGTCTTGAACCGCCTGCGCCCCTACGCCGATAAACTGTAGGGCGTGTGGATGGGGAGCGAAGGGTACAGGGCTCCGGGTGGGGGGCCCACAACAGATACAGGAGCAAAGGGCCAGGGGGCAGCCAAACCCCCTCTCCCCTGCGCCCTCTCCCCTTTGCTTTTCCTGGCCTTGCTGTTCAGTGGGCTGGCCTGGGCCTCTCCGACCAGCCCAGTCCCCTGTGCAGAGCAGCCCTACACCCTCGAGACCCCCGAAGGGCTGGCGGGTGGGGGAAACCTTGAATTTGATGGCGAGGTGGCCATCTTCAACGACGGAGCCTGTTTAGAGACCAAAGGTTTGTTGCTGCAAGCCCCTAGCCTGCGCTACGACCAGGCCAGCGGCGAACTGACCGCCCAGCAAATCGAGGTAGAAACCGCCCGCTACCGCTTCTGGGCGAAAGATAGCCGCATTAAGGGCCAGGTTCTGCAAGCCAGCGGGATTCGGGCTACCACCTGCAAGTGCGGCGACGACCTGCGGCTCCTGTCCGAGACCCTGCGCTTCGATACCCAGAGCGGGGAGATGGTGCTGGAGGAAAGTCGGCTCGAGGTGTATGCCTTCGGCCTGGCCCGCTTTAGCGAGCTGCGGCTCGATCCCAATCAGCCCCTTGGCGAGAACCTGGGGCTCACCCCGGCAGGCGCCGAAGCCCCCCTGGCCCTGCCGGTTCGTCTCGACTTTGACCAGGGCTTGAATGTGGGCCTGAGTGAGTTTCCCCTGCCCGATGTGGGGGGCCGTTCTGGAAAGTTCTCCACCCGAATCACCCTGCTGGGCCTGCGCCTGGGCAGCCCCGACCCCATCCTGCGGCTGGGCCTGGCCGTCCAGGAAAATAACCGCCGGGCCAGCCTGCAACTCGATAGCAAGCCCAGCGGCGTGGCCAGCCGTGGGGAGGTGGTGGATGGCCCCCTGTTCTTTGTGCACGATAGCGAACTGGGCCGCTATGCCTTCGGGCTCAAACAGGCTTTTGCCCTGGAGCGCTTTACCCTGGTGCCCTATGCCTGGGTAGCCCAGGACTGGCCCGATGGCACCCCCGCCAGCCAGACCCAGGGCCTGGCAGCAGGGGCCGAACTGCGCTACACCTTCGAGGTGCAGGAGGGGCCGTTTCGCTTCCGCCTCGAGCCTTTTGGGGTGCTGGGTTTCTACAACCAGCCCCAGCAGTATGTGGCCTACGGCGGGCAGGCCGAGGGCCGCTACGAGGGCGATTTCGCCCTGCGGGTGGGCTATACCTGGGCGATTGAGTCCACCCCCGGGCGCTTCTGGCTCGAGCGCCGCGAGACTACCCAGAAGCTCTCGAGCAGCCTGCGCTACGGGGGACTTGGCCTGGAGGCCGAACACGATTTCCTCAAGGCCCAGACCGAGGCCAGCCTGCGGATTGGCCTCATGCAGGACTATGGCGAGGTCTGGGCCAGACTCCACACCTGCTGGAACTGCGTGGGCAAAACCCTGAGCAATGGGCGCGACGACTGGGAACGCCGGGAACTGGTGCTGGGCTTCACGCCGGTTCCGCTCTCCTGCACCTACGACCTCAACCTGACCCCTTTCCTCGGGTATGATTTCCTGCGCCAGGGCGTAAGCCGCTGGGGTCTGGAGCTGCGCTACGCCGACTGCTGCTTCATCTGGCGGCTGGGCTACCAGGAAATCCGCTTGGCCCAGCAGCCAGGCGAGGTGACCAGCGGCAAACTTACTTTTGGGCTGGAAATTCGATGACCCATCTGGATCGTTACATCCTCCGCGAAGCCGTGCCGGTTTTTTTGTTCGGGCTGGTGCTGTATGTGGGCTTCGGCCTGATTAGCAATATCCTGCCCAGGGCGCAGTGGATGGGCACCGCCGAGCTGGGTAGCATCCTCAAGTGGCTGGCCTTGCAGGTGCCTGCCGCCTCGGTGCAGGCACTACCCATTGCGGGTCTCCTTTCGATTCTGCTGGCTTTTGGACGACTGGCACGGGAGAACGAGCTCCTGGTCATGCAGGCCGGCGGCATCTCGGTGCTGCGTACCGCCCGGCTCTTTTTGCTGGGGGGGCTCCTCTTGAGCGGGCTCTCGCTGGTGCTCTCGGAGTGGGTGGTGCCCTGGGCCAACCGGGCCACGGCGGTGGTGTACTGGAACGAACTCGTACCCGAGCGCACCGCTCAGTTTCGCCTGGTCGGGCGTGAGCTTTCGGTGGGTGACTACACCCTGCGCTTTGAGGGTTTCGATGCGGCCAAAGACGAGGTACAGCAGGTGCGCCTCGAGCGCTGGCAGGGCCAGACCATGACCGTCATTCTGGCCCAGACTGCCCGCTTGCAGGGCTCGGTGATGGTGTTCCGGGACTACAAGGTATTTACCCTGGACTTTGCCCGCCTGCCCCTCCCCGACTTTGCCACCCTCGAGCAGGCCGAGGAAGGCTTGCGAGAGGTTTTCCGGGCCCAGAACATCGGCCAGGCCGGCGCCGAGCTTTCGGTACGGCTCTCCCGTAGCCGCGAAGACCTGGAAGCCCAGTACGCCGGGGGCGGCTTCGAGACGCCGGTCTCGCTTTCGGAGTGGTGGCGCAAACTCCAGGACCCCAGCACCCCGCCCCGCGAACGGCGCGAAGCCAAAGCCCAGTGGCATTCCGGCATTGCCCTGGCCCTGGGCAACCTGATGGTGCTCATCCTGGCCCTGCCCATTGCGGTGCGCCGGGCCACCAGCCCCGGTACGGCTCTGGCGTTGGCCCTGGTGCTGACCATTGCCTACTACGTGGCTTTCAGCACCGGCAAAGTGCTGGCCCTCTCGAGCCCCCTGCCGCCCGAACTCGCGGCCTGGGGCGCCAACCTGCTCGGCCTGGCGGTGGGTCTCTGGCTGGGAAAGGGCATCTATCGCTGAAAAACCGCAGGTTGCCCGACGGCCTGTCAGCAAAAAGTCGCCACCATGTACTAAGCTAAACGCCAGGTGTGATGAATGATTCCGATATTGGACCTGAAGCAAGAGTACCTCGAGCTCAAAAGTGAAATTGATGCCGCAGTGGAGCGGGTGCTGTCTTCGGGCGGGTTTGTGGGGGGCCCCGAGGTGGCCGCCCTGGAAAGCGAGCTGGCGGCCTATCTGAAGGTGCCCCATGTGGTGACGTGTGGTTCTGGCACAGACGCGCTCTTCATTGCCCTCAGGGCCATGGGCCTTGGGCCGGGGGATGAGGTCATTACCACCCCTTTTACCTTCATTGCCACCCTCGAGGCCATCCTGCATGTGGGGGCCAGGCCGGTGCTGGTGGATATTGACCCCCAGCACTACAACCTGAACCCCGCACTGCTGGAGGCAGCCCTCACCCCGCGCACCCGGGCCATTCTGCCGGTGCACCTCTATGGGCAGGTCGCCCCAATGCAGGAAATCCTGGCTTTTGCCCAGCAGCATGGTTTGCAGGTACTCGAAGACGCCGCACAGGCCATCGGGGCCCGCTACTGTGCTTCTGGCTGCCAGCACCCCGTGGGCCGGGCCTGCAACTGCCCCCAGCCGCTGGCCGGAACCCTGGGCGATGCCGGGGCTTTCAGCCTGTACCCCACCAAGAACCTGGGCGCCTATGGCGACGGAGGCTTTATTGCCACCCACAGCGAGTCCATTGCCGAAGAGTCGCGCCTCCTGGCCGCCCACGGCTCCAGGGTGCGGTACCACCATGAGCGGCCCGCCGGCTACACCTCGAGGCTCGACGCCTTGCAGGCGGCCATTCTGCGGGTAAAGCTACCCCACCTGGACACCTGGAACGCCCGCCGTCGCCAAATTGCGCAGATGTACCACCAGGGGCTTCGGGACAGGGTGCAGGTTCCCTGCGAGATGCCCTACGCCCTGCACATCTACCACCAGTACACCGTGCGCCACCCCGAGCGCGACCGGCTGGCCGCTTACCTGAAAGACCAGGGTATCGGTAGCAGCGTCCACTACCCGGTTCCGGCACATCTGCAACCGGCCTACCGCGACCTGGCCCCAGAAGGGGCGCTCCCCGCCGCCGAGGCCGCCGCCCGCGAGGTGCTGAGCCTGCCCATGCATCCTTTTTTGCAGGAGGCCCAGGTCGAAGCCGTGATTCAGGCGGTTCGAAGTTACGCCTAAAAGCTGCACATTCTTTATACCCAGTCCCGCTTATACTGGGGTGCTATGTCGGAGAACCCTTTGCTGGAGATTCGCTACGATATTCCGTTTGACGAAATCCAGCCACAGCACATCGAACCTGCCATCCAGACCCTGCTCGCCCGAGCAGAAGAAGAGTTTCAGACCATCCTGAGGGTGGAGGGGCCGCGCACCTTCGAGAACACCCTGCTGGCCCTGGATCGACTGGGAGAGACCCTGGGCTACGCCTTTACCCTGGTAGCTCACCTCGAGAGCGTGGTCTCGACCCCCGAGCTGCGGGCCGCCTACAACGCCATCATCCCCCCCATCAGCGCCTTCAGCACCAGGGTGCAGATTTCCGCCGAACTATACGAGGCCCTCAAGGCCTTTGCCGCGACCCCCGAAGCCGCCCGGCTTTCGCCGGACTGGGCCCGTTTCCTTAAGCTGCGCCTGGACGAGTTCCGTCGCCAGGGGGCCGACCTCCCGCCCGACAAAAAGACCCGCCTCGAGGCCCTCAACACCCGCCTTTCGGAGATTACCACCCAGTTCGA
>CAZIXH010000440.1:0-5306 GCA_964543055.1 uncultured bacterium | reverse complement strand
CCTCGTGGGCTCGGAGATGGGTATAAGAGCCAGCACCCCACCCGGATGCCCCAAGACACCCCAACCCCAGTCCGCACTCGCGCCGCCTGCCGAACCACTATCCACGAAACAGTACCGGTGGCAAGCCAAAGATCAGGAAATGGCATCCCAGTGGGGTGGTATGAAAAGCAACGATTGGCAGGGTCTGAAGCGTATTATCCACGCCGGGATAGGGTGGCTGGGGTTGGTCTTAATTGGCCTGATTCCCAGCTCAGCCCAGCGCCAGGAGCCCCAGTTGTACGGGGGCGGCACCTATAGCCCCACCCAGCAGGTACGGCTGGAGTATTACCTGCCAGGGGGCGGCAGCAGCCAGATCCGCCTCCTGGGGATAGAGAACCCCGAGAAGGTGGTGGAGCTGGGGGGGCCGCGCGATTTTCAGCGTACCCGCGAGCTCAGTCTGTCGCCGGTGCGGACCGTACCGGTCTTTCGCACCCGGAATAGTCCCTATGGCAGCGTGACGATTGGGCGCTTGCCTGAAGGGTTGTACCTGGCCCAGATTGGCACTCCACGCCCCACCTCGGCCACCCTGGTTCTGGTGACCAACCTGGGGCTCTTGGTCAAGTCCGACCCGGAGAGCTTGCTGGTCTACACCGCCAGTCTGAACAACGGACAGCCCCGCACCGCCCAAATTTTCGTTTCACAGGACAAGCGCATCGTGCAGCAGGTGCGGGCCGAGGGGGGGCTGGCTCAGTTTAGAAGCAACCTGAAAAGGGACGACAATCTCTTTGTGGCCGCCCGCTCGGGCAGCTCCTGGGCTTTCAGCAGCGCCTACTGGCGAAGCTGGAACCAGGAGAAAAACCGGGTCTATCTGGTCACTGACCGGCCTGTCTACCGCCCCGGCCATACGGTGTTTTTCAAGGGAACCGCCCGCAGCGCAAGCGGTTTGAGGCCGGTGGCAGGCCAACCGGTGGATGTGGTGGTGCGTGACTACGACGATACCGAGGTGTTTTCGGGCCGCTTCACCACCGACGCCTACGGCAGCTTTAGCGGGCAGTTCCGCATCGGGCTGGATGCGCGGCTGGGCGGATATACGCTGGTGGCCCGGCTGGGGGGTGAGGAGCATTCGGGCGAGTTCGAGGTGCAGGAGTATGTCAAGCCCGAGTACCGGGTCAGCGTAAGCGCGGAGAAAAAGGTAGCGGTGCAGGGGGAGAAGGCCCGCTTTGTGGTGAAGGGAGAGTATCTGTTTGGTGGGCCGGTCTCGGGGGGCAGGGTGAGTTACTCCATCATCCAGCGGCCCTACTACCGCTTTGCGTACACCTCCAGCTACGGCTTCTACCAGAACTACGAGTTCGAGGACAGCTACGAGGGCAAGATTATCGAGCGGGGCGAGGGGCGGCTCAACGCTCAGGGAGAACTGGTGATAGAGGTGCCCCTGAAGCCCGAGGCCGAGGACTACCGGCTGACCCTCGAGGCCGGCGTGACCGACGAGGCCGGACGCGAAATCAGCGGAACCGGCTTTATTACCGCCTACCGCTCGGGGATTGTGCTGGACATCCGCACCGACCAGTACGCCTACCAGACCAAAGACACCCTGATCGCTACCGTGCGGGCCGAAGACCTCGAGGGTAACCCCGTCTCGGTGCCCTTTTCCGTAACCGCCAGCCGCGCCTACTGGGTGCGGGGCCAGGGCGAGCAGCGCGAGCGCACCCTGCGCCTGCAAGGGCGCACCGACGCCAGGGGCCAGGCCACCGTGCGCCTGAAACTGCCCAAACAAGGCGCCTACGCCCTGGAGGTAGAGGCCCGCGACGGGGCCGGGCGGGCCACCCGGGCCCTGGAGCAGGTTTGGGTCTCGGACGGCTCGTACTGGTTCTGGGACTACAAGAGCCTGAAGATTACCCCAGACAAGCTCGAGTACAGGGTGGGCGAGACCGCCCGCTTCGTGGTGCAGTCGCCGGTTTCGGACGGCTGGGCGCTGGTGAACCTGGAAGGGGAGCGCCTGGCCCGGCCCGAAATTGTGCGCTTCCAGGGCTCCACCTTTACCTACGAACTCAAGCTCAGCCCCGAGATGGCCCCCAACGGTTACCTCTCGGTCACCATCCTGGGCCAGGGGGAGTACTACAGCGAGGTGGCGGGCTTCTTGCTACCCCCCAGCGAGAAATTCCTGAATGTAGCCATCGCCTCGGATCAGACCACCTACAAGCCCGGCGAGACCGCTACCTACCGGCTCAGGGTAACGGACGCCCAGGGCCGCCCGGTGAAAAGCCAGGTGACGGTGGGGCTGGTAGACGAGGCCATCTACCTGGTGCGCCCCGAGAAAGCCCCGGACATCCGCGGCTACTTCTGGGCCCTGAAAAATAATGTGGTCGGCACCCAGACCGCCGGGGGCTACTACTTTGGCAATGTGGCCCCCGCCCCCAGTACGGCGGCCCGGGCCCCCATGGACAAGGCCGTCTTTGGGCAGGCCAAGGAGTCCCTGGCCGAGCCCAAGCTTCGTGAGGACTTCCGCGATACCATCCTGTGGCTGCCCAGTGTGGAGACCAACGAACAGGGCGAGGCCACCCTCGAGGCCCGGTTTCCCGACAACCTGACCCAGTGGCGCCTGACTGCCCGGGCCATCTCACTCTCCGATACCGTAGGGCAGGCCACCCAGACCGTCACCACCACCCTGCCGGTGATTGCCCGGCTCAGCACCCCGCACTTTCTGGTACGTGGAGACGAGGCAACCCTCAAGGTCATTGGGCAGAACAACCTGGCAGAAAACCAAGCGGGCCAGCTTCGCCTCGAGGCCGAGGGCCTGAGCCTGCTCACCCCGCCCACCACCCTGGCCCAGCTCCCCGCCGGAGGCCGGGCCACTACCGGCTACCGGGTGCGGGCCGACCAGAGCGGTACCGCCACCCTGCAAGCCTCGGCCCTCACCCCCGCCGCTTCAGATGCCCTGCGCACCCGGCTCTCCATCTTCCCCAAAGGGCTCAAGCAAGAGCTGGGCTGGGCCGCTCAATCGGGTGATAGCTGGAGATTCACCCTGCCACCCAATACCGACCTCGTCCAGACCCGGGGCAGGCTCTACCTGACCCCTTCGCTGGCCGCTGCCGTCACCCCGGCGCTTGGGTATCTGGCCGGGTATCCCTACGGCTGCTCCGAGCAGACCATGAGCCGCTTCCTGCCCAGCGTGCTGGCCAAGCAAGCGGGGGCTCTGGCCGAGCTACCCCAGGAGGTTGCAGCCAACCTTGACGACTTTGTGGCCGCCGGACTGAAGCGCCTCTACGACTTCCAGCACGATGACGGCGGCTGGGGCTTCTGGCAAAACGACGCCTCCTCGGTCTATATCACTTCGTATGTGCTCACCGGGCTTTTACACGCCCAGGAGGCCGGCTATGGGGTGCGGGAGGACGTGCTCACGCGGAGCGTAGAGTACCTGCTCAAAACCCTGAACCGGCCCGATGCCGACACCTATGCCGCCGACGCGGTGGCCTACGCGGGCTACGCCTTTGCCCTGGCCGGGAGCCGCTATCTGCGACAGGGCTTCAGACCCGGCCTTCTTAAGGCCAATCTTCCCCGGCTGACCCGCGCCGCCTTCCGGCAGGACAAGCTCGACTTCAGCTACCTGCAAGAGTTCCTCAAGCGCTCCGACCTGACCCCCTACGGCCACGCCCTGATTGTGCTCACCTACCACGAAAACGGCGACCCGGCGCTGGCCCAGGCGGCCCTGGACGGCCTGCTGCGCAAGCTGACCGAACGCGAGCGCACCGCCTATTGGGAGGTGCGGGCCCCGCGTTTTGCCTGGAACGACGACCACCTCGAGGCCACCGCCCGGGGTCTGGAAGCCCTGGCCAAACTGCGCCCAAACCACCCGGCCATTCCCAAAATCGTGAACTGGCTCTTGCAGGAGCGCAAAGGTGCCCGCTGGATTTCCACCAAGGACACCGCCGCCATCGTGGTAGCCGCGCTCGCCCTGGCCAAAGCCTCCGGCGAGCAACCCGGCGAGCAGGAGGTAGAGGTCTCGGTTAACGGACAAACCCAGACCCTGCGGGTTCCGGCCAGGGGTGCCGAACTGGCCCTGGAAGGCTTGCGGGTGGGCACAAACGAAGTGCAGGTTAGGAGCCAAAACCGCCTCTACCTGAGCGGCAGTGTGGGTTACTTTGAAGAACGCGAATACCTCCAGCCCGAAGCCCGGGGCCTGCGGGTGGCCCGCACCTACGAGAAGCTCACCCCCCGCTACGACGCTAAGGCCGAGCGTTTTGTCTATGACCGCAGCCCGCTCGGTGGGCCGCTGAAGGTGGGCGAGCTTCTGGTCGTGACCCTGACGGTGCGGCCCGAGCAGGGAGCGGTGCGGTATGTGGTGGTGGAGGAGCCTACCCCGGCGGGCCTGACCGTGGTGGAGAACGACGACTCGTTCCGCATTGCTGGGGTGCGCTCCCGCTTTGGCGACGATTACTACGGCTGGAACTACTGGTTTGATGGGCGGGAGATCCGCGATCGGCAGGTGGAGTTCTTCTTCAGCTACCTGAGCGGCCCCGTCACGTTTACCTACGTCCTGCGGGCCGAGACCCCCGGCCACTTCACCGCGCTGCCCACCCTGGCCTGGATGATGTACGAGCCGGAGGTGCGGGGGGTGGGCACGGCGCGGCAGGTGCGGGTGAGCGAGTAGCGGTGCGTGGGGGCCTCGAGCGCAAAACGAGACCTGCGCAGTGTGCTGGTGTACCCCCCCTACGCAATAGGCTCGCGCCCTGCCGGGCCTCGAGCTTCACGCCAGGGAGGGGCGAGAGTCGTGCAATGAAGGCTTTTCTCTCTCTCCCACGCTCTCCCCTGCCGCTGCTGGTGTGGCTGACCGCGGTCTGGTTGACCGTCCTGACCCCAGCCCTGGCGCAAAACTGGCAAACCGCCCAGGCCCCCGGCTTCGTGGTGCGGTACGCCGGGGGCGCGGACGCCCTTCATCTGCCCGAGGTGTTCAGGGTTTTGCAAAAAGCCCGGCAGGACTTGAAATCGCAGGGCCTTGCCCTACCGCCCACAGTGCGGGTGGTCATCCACCCCAACCTGAAGTCCTACACCGCTGCCACCGGGCTGCCCTGGTTCATCCTGTCCGCTGCCAACCGCAGCAAAAACCAGATCGATAGCCAGCGCCTGCGGGTTCTTCTGGAGCGCGGAACCCTGGAACGCACCCTGCGCCACGAGCTCTTTCACCTGGCCCAGCCCGAGGGCTGGCCCCGCTGGAAAGCCGAGGGGATGGCCATGCGCTTTGCAGGCGAGCAGCCGGTTGCAAGGCCGCTCGAGGCCATCACCGAAGCCGAGCTCGAGCGCCTGCTGGCCAACCCACCCGACCCAATGAC
>CAZIXH010000439.1:0-2712 GCA_964543055.1 uncultured bacterium | reverse complement strand
TTCTTTTTTTTTGTATGTGACGGCGGACCCCGAGATATAACCGGTGTCGTTTGTCGGCAGCGTCAGAGGTGTATAAGGGACAGGGCCATGTTGTCAAGGAAGAGCGCAGCCCCTTCCTTGGGCAACACAAAGCCCACGGTCTTGTTCGCGTCGGCGGCCTTGAGGGCGTCGCCGTTGTAGACCACCGCATAGGTGGCCGTACCCGCGACCAGCCGGTTCTTGGCCCCCACCCCGCCTTCAAAGCCCAGGAAGCGGGGGTTCTTCTTGGCGTTCAGGAGCACCTGTCCGGCAGCCCGTACCTCGGCGGGGTTTTTGGTATTGATGGACTTGCCCTGGAAGCGCAGCGCAGCCCCCATCATCTCGCGGATGGAGTCCATCAGCACAAAGGGCTTGTCGGCCCCTGGCCCCAGAATGACGCTCCAACTGGTGGGGGTGGGCACGCGGTCTTTGCGGTACATGATGCCCGACATGCCCCACTGATAGGCCACACTGTAGCGGTTGCCGGGGTCGAAGGGGGGGTTGGCAAACTTGGGGTCGAGGTTTTTCAGGTTCGGTATTTTGCTCTTGTCCAGCGGCTGCACCAGCTTGAGCTGGACCAGGGTAGGGATGATGTAATCGCCCGGTACAATCACGTCGTACTGCGAGACCCCCCCGGCCTGGAGCTTGGCGAGCATGTCTTCGTTGGACTCGTAGAGGTCGATGCGTACCCGCAGGTTGAAGCGCTGCTCGAAGGCTTTGATGATGGCCGGGTCCATGTACTCCGACCAGATAAAAAGCCGCATCTCGCGGGGCTGGGCCAGGGCCAGGGGCAAGGCCAGGAAGCCGAGTAGAGCCAGTAGGCGGTTCATGATTTCTCCTCCAGGGTGAGCTTAGTTTACCGTAGGGGTTTGCATTTCTGCATGGGGTCGCTCAGCGCCGGGTCAGGCGTTCGGAGGCAAGCACCAGGAGCACCGTAATCAAAAAGATGAGCGTGGAAAGGGCGTGAATTTCGGGGGTGACGCCCCGCCGCACCGAGGCGTAGATGAGCAGGGGCAGGGTTTGGGAGGTGGGGCCGGCGGTGAAGAAGCTGATTACGAAGTCGTCGAGCGAGAGCGTAAAGGCCAGCATGGCCCCGGCCACGATGCCGGGGGTGAGCAGGGGTAGCAGGACGCGGCGCACATAGTAGCCGTAGCTGGCGTAGAGGTCGCGGGCGGCCTCGTCGAGGTCGTGGCCCAGGCTCTTGAGGCGGCTGCGCACGGTGAGGGCTACAAAGGCAATCTGAAAGGTCACATGGCCCAGAATCATGGTAAAGAGCCCCGGTTCGAAGAGGCTCGAGACCATCCGGAATGCGCCAAAGGCCACCACCAGGGCCACTGCAAAGATGATGTCGGGCGTGACCACCGGCAGATAGAGGATGTTTTCCAGAAAGCCCTGGCTGCGCCGGGGCCAGGGGTAGCGCTCGAGGGCGATGGCGAAAAGTGTGCCCAGCACGGTAGCGATAATGGTGGAAAGCAGCGCCAGTACGAAGGTGTTGCGGGTGGCCTCGAGGATGTCGGGGTTGCTAAAAAGCCGCACATACCAGTCCCAGGTAAACCCCGACCAGGTGAGGCCATAGCGGGTCTTGTTGAAGGAGAGCACCGCTACAGCCAGCATGGGCAGGTACAAAAAGGCCAGCGTGGCGATGGCAGAGATGCCAATCAGGGGGTTCAGGCGCATGCACCCCTCCCGTCTATAGCCGATAGTTGATGGTTTATGGCTTTTTGACTATGGACTTTAGGCCATCGGCTATCGGCCCACTTCATACCAGATCCACATCCTTTCCCCTGCGGCGGTAGAGGGCCAGCCCCACGAGGGTCATGACCATCAGGCCCAGGCTGACCGCGGCGCCATAGGGCCAGTCGCGGCTGGCATAGAACTGCTGCTGGATCAGGTTGCCCACCAGCAGATACTTGGCCCCGCCCAGCAAATCGGGGATGACAAACATGCCCATGGCCGGAATGAAGGTCAGGATCACACCGACCGTAAGGCCCGGTAGGGTCTGGGGCCAGACGGCCTGGAAGAAGGTGCGGACGCGGTTCGCGTAGAGGTCCTGGGCGGCCTCTACCAGGCTCCAGTCGAGCCGCTCTACCGAGGAGAACAAAGGCATCACCACAAACGGTAGAAAAGCCGTAATCATGCCGATATAAACGGCTAGCGGGCTAGGATAAAGGCCCGCGTCCGGGGCCAACAGGCCCAGAGTCTGGGCGAGCTTGGCGAAGGGAAAGTCGGGGGCCAGCAGCATCTGCCAGGCATAGGTGCGGATGACCAGATTGGTCCAGAAAGGAATAATCACCAGCGCCAGCCAGAGGTAGCGGGTGCGCGGCGGCCTGCTGGCAATGAAGAAGGCCAGGGGGTAGGCCAGGATAACGCAGACCAGCGTGGTGACGAAGGCCACCCAGAGGCTACGCAAAAGGATCAGCACAGTATCGGGGCTCCAGCCAAAAATGCCGTAGCCCAGCAGGCGGGCGTAGTTTTCCAGGGTGAAGTTCCAGACCACCTCGCCGTACTGCCCCCGCTCGGCGAAGGAGAGGGCCACCAGCGAAAGGCCGGGAATCACCAGAAGGCCCAGAATCCAGACCACCGCCGGTAACAAGAACCATAAGCCCCGCCGGTAGAGCTTGGCCGGAGTGGTGAGTTCGCCAAACCAGACGATCAAGCGGTTCATACTGCACCTCGTTCCGCAATTTGAGGAAG
>CAZIXH010000438.1:0-3360 GCA_964543055.1 uncultured bacterium | reverse complement strand
GTGTGTGGGCTCAGTGGGGGGGTTCGGGTTCGGGGGTGAAGCGGTACCCCACCCCCCAGACGGTGTGAAAGTGCTGGGGGTTTTGCGGGTCGGGCTCGAAAAGCCGGCGCAGGCGCACCACAAAGTTGTCTATGGTGCGGCTGCTGGGGAAGACCTCCTGGCCCCAGACCCGGTCCAGAATCTCGTCGCGGCTTACTACCTCGCCGGCCCGCTCGATCAAGAGCCGCAGAATGGCCATCTCGCGCTCACCCAGCAGCTCCTTGCGGCCATCCCGCAGCCGAACCGTCCAGGCGCGGAAGTCTATCTGGTGGCCGGCAAAGGTGTAGGTAGGCGCAGCGCGGGTTTCCTCGCGGCGGCGCAGAAGGTTTTTGACCCGCAGCAAAAACTCCGGCAGGTGGAACGGCTTGCCCAGGTAGTCGTCGCCCCCCACCCTTAGCCCCTCCACCCGCTCCTCGGGGGCTCCTTTGGCCGAGAGGAAGAGCACCGGGGTGCTGTAGCCGGCTGCACGCATCTGGCGGCAGACCTCGAGGCCATCCAGCTTTGGCAGCATCACATCGAGCACCACCAGGTCGGGGTTTTTCTCCTGCCAGCGGCGGACTGCACTCGCACCGTCGGGGGCCATTTCCACACAGAGCCCTTCGCTCCCCAGGTTATCGGCCAGCACCTCGGCCATGGCCGGTTCGTCCTCGACAATCAGTACCAGGGGGGCTTTTTCCTGTGCTTTCATGCGGGCCGGCCCTCCGGTCTGGACGCTTTTTCCTGAGATTCCTCCAGGCTAGCAGGCTGCGAGGCTGCCTGGGCCAGGGGGAATCGCAAACTGAATCGGGTGCCCTGCGGCAAGGGTTCAGCCCGCACGCTTCCGCCCATCAGCTCGGTCAGGCCGCGCACCAGGTACAGGCCCAGGCCCAGCCCCCGGGTGTTGCGGGTCTGTTCGTCGCCGACCCGGTAGAAAGGCTCGAATACGTGCGCGACCTCGCTTTGCTGGAGGCCGATGCCGCGGTCTTCGACCTCGAGCACCGCCTGCCCCTCGGCCCTGACCCGCACCCAGATGGGTTTGGGGTTCTGGGGGCTGTACTTCAGGGCGTTGTCGAGCAGGTTTGAAAGCACCAGCCCCAGCGCCTCGGGGTCCAGCTCTACCAGCAGCGGCTGTGGGGCGATTTCGAGGTGCAGGCTGGCCCCGCGGGCCTCGAGCACACTGCGCTGTCGCTCCACGCACTGCTTCACCACTTCGCCAAAGTTCTGGGGGCTGCTTCGAACCGGCCCCAGCCCCTGGGCCAGCCTCGAGGTTGCCAGCAGGCGCTCGGAGAGATCCTCGAGGCGGTCAATCTCGTGGCCCATGTGGGCCAGGTAGGTCTGGGTTTTTTCCCTGGGCAGTTCGCGCATCTGCAGGGTTTGCAGCAGGAGGCGCAGGGTGCTGATGGGGGTGCGGAACTCGTGGGTGGCTGCCATCAAAAAGTTCTGCTGACGGCGCTTGAACTCCTGCTCACTCCGCAGGCTGTGGGCAATAATCCATAGCCCCCCCAGCATCACCAGCAAGAAGAACGGGCCCTCGAAGGCGAACATCCGCAGGTGGCGCATCTGCTCGGCGCGGTACAGGGCCAGCCGCTCGGGGTTCACGAACACCGTCTCGCCCTCGACTTCCAGATGCGGGAAGGCGGTTTTCAGCTCGGCCAGGAGCGCCTCGCGGCGTGAAGGCTGGGTGGCCGACCACAGTTGCTGCACCAGGGCGGCTTCCTGAAGCCAGGCCGTCTCGGCGTACTCGATGTTCTGCTGGATGTACTGACGCTGGAAAATCACCCACCAGACCACCTGCGCAATCAAGAAGCCCACCACCAGGGCAAACGCCCACCAGACCCAGCGCCGCGGAGCCTTCCAATGCCTGAACCCACCCACAAATCCAACCTCCTTCAGAGCCATTGCTTTTCCACGGCCTCCAGGGCGTGATAACTCACAATCAGGTCGGCCCCGGCCCGCTTGAGGGCGGTAAGGGTTTCCCGTACCGCTCGAGCCTCCTCGAGGGCTCCCGCCTGTGCCGCTGCCTTGAGCATGGCGTACTCCCCACTCACGTTGTAGGCTACCAGCGGCAGATGAGTGATGGGCCGAAGCCGGGCCAGAATGTCCAGATAGGCCAGGGCCGGTTTGACCATCAGCAAATCGGCGCCCTCCGCCTCGTCGAGGGTGGCTTCCAGGAGGGCTTCCCGACTGTTGCGAATATCCATCTGGTACGAAGCCCGGTCGCCAAAGCTGGGGGCGCTCTGGGCGGCCTCGCGGAAGGGGCCATAGAAAGCGCTGGCGTACTTGATGGCGTAGGAGAGAATACCCACCTCGGTGTGCCCGGCCTGGTCGAGGGCTTGCCGCAGGTATGCCACCCGTCCGTCCATCATGTCCGAGGGAGCCACAAAGTCGGCGCCGGCTTCGGCATGCACGAGGGCCATGGCGGCCAGGCCCCGGAGCGAGGCGTCGTTGTCAATCCGTACCCCCCGGGGGGTTTCTTTCAGCACGCCGCAGTGGCCGTGGCTGGTGTGGGCGCAGAGGCACACATCGGTGTAGAGCACAACCGCCTCGCCAAATGCTTTACGAGCCGCCCGCAGGGCCCCTGGCACCGGGCCCTCGGGGTCGGCAGCGCTCAGGCCCAGGGGGTCTTTGTGGGCTTCGGGCAGCACCCCAAACAGCAGCAAAGAGCGTACCCCCAGGTTAAGGGCCCGCTCGGCTTCGCGCAGGAAATCGTCCAGGCCAAGGCGAGCAATGCCGGGAAGGGTTCCGATGGGCTCGGCGGGGCCCGAGCCAGGCTTCAGAAAGAAGGGCGCAATCAGGTCGGCAGGCCGAAGGTGGGTTTCGGCCACGCTTTCGCGCAGGGCCGCACTGCTGCGCAGGCGCCGGGGGCGCCGGGGCATCTGGACGGGTGCATCCACGGGCAGGGTTTCGGGGTTCTTCAGATCGAGCATGGCTTGCCTCACAGTTGCTGGATGGTTTGCAGAATGGCCTCCGGGTTCGGCTGGGCGATGGTGGTGTGAGCAAAACCCCGCTCTACCAGCGCCTGGGCGGTGGTGGGCCCGAGGGCCAGACAGTGGCTTTGCTGCCCGAGGGATTTCGGCAGCGCCCATACGGCGGAGGGGCTGGCCACGAGCAGCAGGTCGGGTGCCGGGAGGCCGGGCCAGGGGCGGGGCCGGGTCTCGTAAACCACCACTGGTCGCACGGTGTAGCCCGCCTCCTGGAGCCGCCGGAACAGGGTGGGCCGGGCCAGGTTGCCCTGCGGTAAGCCTACAAACCCGAAGGGCCGCAAGGCCAGGAAGGCCTCGGCCAGGCTCTCGCTGGTTTCCTGGGGCGCTACCAGCTCAACCCGCCCGCCCAGGGCCTCGA
>CAZIXH010000437.1:0-8326 GCA_964543055.1 uncultured bacterium | reverse complement strand
ACACGAAGCCGGACACCGAGGTCTAGTAAGGTCTCGTGGGCTCAGAAATGTATATAAGAGGCAGAAATGGCAAACGCCTGCGGCAAGGCGATGCGGTGCCCGGCATGGCGGTTTTCCCTGGGGAGGGTGGGGATGGTGCTGCGGCCACCGGCCCAGCTATTCCAGCCACCGGCCAAGCTGTTCCAACCGCCCGCCCAGGAGTTCCAGCCCCCCGCCCAGGAGTTGAAGCCATGGGCGTTGACCGGGGCGCTGACCGAGGTGTTGGGCTCGAGGGTAGCGTTCTGCAGCGAGACCCCGCTCCCCTGCAGGGCGGCTGCGGCCTGGCTGCTGAGCTTCAGGATGGCCTGCTCTCCCAGCCAGGCAATCACCTCGCCCCCGTAGCGCTGGGCCAGCCGTTCGGGGGTGTCGCTAGCAGCGATGGGCACCGTCAGCAAATAGCCGTTATCGCTTTGGGGCAGGGCGGTGGGTCTGGTTGGGCCACCGCAGGCTGCCAGCAGTGCTAGCAGCGCCAGTGCGAGGGCTCGGTAGAGCCAGATATGGATGAAATGGCGTTTGTCAGGCATGGGGTTCACTCCGTAGAGTTGTTGCTGACCCCAGCCTAGGGAAAACCTCCCCTGTCAAGTGCGAAAAGAACCGTTACTTCCTACCGCACGTAACGCCCCGGCCATAAAGAGCCTGCTGGACGTGCTTTGGGTGCCAGGGCGTTATGACTGTTACAAGAAAAGCGAGGTTGTATTAAGGCTCGACCCCGGATGGGTACGGGGCTGTTTGGGCGATGTCGCAGTGCGGTTGATGGGCAGGGTTGTAGGGGTAACCCTGCTATGTTAGGACGAGGGGGCGATGTGCTCGAGCACAGCCCGTACCACCCCATCGAGGTCGAGGTGGCTGGTGTCCAGGATGATGGCATCCTTGGCGGGTGCGCTCTGCTGCTGGTCGGCCTGGTCGCGCCGGATGATTTCGGCCAGCACCGTCTCGAAGGCGGCATCCCGCTCGGGGACGCGGCGCCTGGCCCGCACTTCGGGGCTGGCGGTCAGGTAGAACTTGTAGTGGGCCTGGGGAAAAACCGTGCTGCCCATATCGCGCCCGTCTACCACGAAAGGGGGAGGAATTCTGCGCAGCACGTCGTTTACGTACGCACGAATGGCGGGGCGCACCGCTACGGCCGAAACAATCTGGTCTACCTCGAGGTTGTGCAATGCCGCGCTCACTTCGTGGCCGTCCAGAAAAACCAGGTTCTGGGTGGGGGTGGGCTTGAGCTCGAGGCGGTATTTCCCCAGCTTTTGCTCGATTTCCTCGGCGGAGACGTTCTCGAGCAAACACATCAGGGCCACCGCCCGGTACAGAAGGCCGCTGGAGATGTAGGGGATGCCCAGGCGCTGGGCGACCAGCTTGGCCACGCTGGTTTTCCCCGAGGCGGAGGGGCCGTCTATGGTGATGATGCCTTGCATAAGTTTGAGTGGAGGCGGGGCCAGGGGTGAGGGGTTGCTTACGGGGCGCTCGTGTTTCGCAGCCCTTTCTTCGCTAAACCTTACCCGTTAGCCGCTCCAAGTCCTCCCAGAAGCTTGGAAAGCTGATGCTGGCCCACTCGGCCTCCTTCACCACCACCCCTGTGGGCAGACCGCAGACCGCAAAAGCCATGGCGATGCGGTGGTCGTGGAAAGGCTCCACCACACCGCCGCTCTGCACACCACCGCCCCGAATTTTGAGCCAGTCGTGCCCCACCTCGACGGGTACGCCCAGGTTTTGCAGGTTTTTAGCGATGGCCGCTACGCGATCCGATTCCTTGACCCGGAGCTCCTCCAGGTTGGGGATAAAGGTCTCGCCCTCGGCCCAGGCTGCCGCGGCAGCCAGGATGGGCACCTCGTCTACCATCAGCGGAATCAGCCTGGGGTCTACCGATACCCCTTTGAGCGCGGACGAACGGGCCCGAATGGAGCCTACCGGCTCGCCGTCTTGCCCTTCGCTGACCTGCCAGCTCAGGTCGGCGCCCATCTCCTTGAGCACCGTGAGCAGGCCGGTGCGGGTGGGGTTAAGGCCCACCCCCTCCAGGGTGAGGTCGGAGTCGGGGGTAATCAGGGCCGCCACCAGGAAAAAGGCCGCGCTGCTGAAATCGCCCGGAACGGTCAGGTCTCGGGCGGCAAACGGCTCGGCCCGGCGGGTGCGGATGAGGGGGCCCTCGAGTTCGATAGGCAGGCCATAGTGCCGGAAGACCCGCTCGGTATGGTCGCGGGTGGGGGCAGGCTCCACCACTTCGGTGTCTTCTTCGGCGAACAGACCTGCCAGCAAGACCGCACTTTTGACCTGCGCGCTGGCCACCGGTAGCTCGTAGTGGATGCCCCGCAGGCCGCCGCCGCGTATGGCCAGGGGCGCCAGCCTACCGCCCTCACGCCCCTCGATCCGGGCCCCCATCTGCCGTAGAGGGGTGGTCACCCGGCCCATGGGCCGCCGCCGCAGTGAGGCGTCGCCGGTGAGCACCGTGAAGATTTCCTGCCCCGAAAGAATTCCGGCCACCAGCCGGATGAGGGTTCCGGCGTTGCCACAGTCCAGCACGTCGGCGGGCTCGTGGAGCTTGAGCCCCACCCCTCTAATGCGAAAATGCTCGCCCTGCTCGCTGATTTCGGCCCCCAACTGCCGCATGACCTGGGCTGTGGAGAGGGTGTCGCCGGCCTTGAGTGGGTAGTAGAGGGTGCTTTCGCCCTGGGCCAGGGCGCCCAGCATCAGCCCCCGGTGGGTGACCGATTTATCGCCGGGAACGCGCAGGGTGCCCTTGAGGGATGCGGTAGGGGAGATGAGACGTTCCATAAGTCCAAACGGGATTATAGCCTGTGGGGGGTCTGTGCTTACGCTTCGCAATTTGCGACTTACCCTCACGAACTCAGAAACATCAAATTCCCAGCGCGGTTAGCCGTTATAGTTTAGGTGCTATGGATGCTCTACTCAACGGCCCCGAGCCGCGCTATTGGGAGAAGATTCGCACCGTTGCAGACACGCTGCGGGAGCTCGAGGGCCCCATCATCATCGTCTCGCACGTGGACCCTGATGGAGATGCCATTGGGTCTTCACTGGGGTTGGCTCGAGCCCTCAAGGCTTTAGACAAGAAGGTGACCTGGATTGCCGACCCGCCGCGCTACCTGCGCTTTCTGGTGAAGGCAGATGAATACAGCGAGCCCATCACCCATGTGCCCGAGGGGGCTACCCTGGTGGTGCTGGACTCCGCCGAGCCGAGCCGGGTGGCCGGTGCACCGGTGGAGGGGTTTGTCATCAACATTGACCACCACGGCACCAACCCTCGTTTTGGCTATCTTTCGGTAGTAGACCCCTCCAAGGCCGCCACGGCCCAGATGGTCAAGGATCTGATAGACGCCCTGGGCGTGACCTGGAACCCCGAGATCGCCACGCCGGTGCTGACCGGCCTGATTACCGATACCGGCAACTTTCGTTTTGCCAACACCACCCCCGAGGTACTCCACACCGCTGCCGAGCTGGTGGGGCATGGGGTGCATCTGGCCGAGCTCACCGACCGTTTGCAGTGGCGTCCGGTCAGCTACTTCAAAGCTATGGGTGTGGTGCTGTCCACGGTGGGGTTTCACTTTGACGGCCTGCTCGTCACGGCCCACATGCCCTCCGAGGTCACCGTAGAGGACTCCGACGACTTTGTGGGCATGATTCGCTATGCCGAAGGCAGTCAGATTGCGGTTTTTTTACGCGAACGCGAGGAAGGCGTCAAGCTCAACATCCGCAGTCGAGGCGGCGTTTCGGCCCAGGCGGTAGCGGTAAAGCTGGGCGGGGGCGGCCACGTCCCCGCGGCAGGAGCTACCTTGCGCGGGGTAACCCTGGACGAGGCTTACCGGCAGGTGCTGGCGGCGGTGGAGGCAGAGCTCAAGCGGGTGGGGTACATCTGAAGCTGCGTGCCTTTCCTCAAAGGTCGGTCATTGTGTGCATCTACAGGATGCGAAGCAATCCAGCTCACTTCATCTAACCGGATCTAACCGGTAGCCTGGAAAGCATCCTCTGGAATGCTTCGTTGGCCTCCAGCCTCCTCTGCAATGCCACCAGCAAAAAGCAATACTTGCATGACGAAGAAGCGAGCTCCTGTGGATTGCTTCGGGCGGCCTTGACGCTAGTTCTCTTAGCCCATAGCATTGCTGGGAACCTCGCCCGGCAGGGTGAGTGGTTCTTCTATCCAGAGCAGTGGAGGGAACGGCCCGACGAAGCTGCGGCAACCTGCGGGGACAATCGCCCATTACCGAGAAATGCCCGCGCCTGGTGCCAAATCCGCCCCGGTGGTCGCTAGGCACAGCAATGACCCCAGGGGAAAGATGGAAGAAGGGATCGTGTGCCCTTCTTCAAGAAGCACTGAAGGAGGGGACTTGTGGATTTAGTTAGCCTGGCTGTGGGGTCGAACCCAGGAGTTCGCTTTTTGGCAGGGGAGCAAAGCCTGTTCGATATTCAGCATTGCAGGATGAGGGCATGCAAGCAGTGGAATGGGTAGGCCATGAAGATTAGCACCCTGCTGCAAAGCGCCAAACCCGCCATCTCCTTTGAGTTCTTCCCGCCCAAAACGCCACAGGGAGAGGCCGCGCTGTTTCGCACGCTGCACGAGTTGAAGCCCCTCAAACCTGCCTTTGTGTCCATCACCTATGGTGCGGGGGGTAGCGAGCGAAGCAAAACCGCCCAGTGGGCAGCCCGCATCCAGAACGAGGTGGGCTTGCTGGCCATGGCCCACCTGACGTGTGTGGGTAGCACCCGCGAGGAGTTGCTCTCGGTGTTGCACCAGTACGCTCAGGTGGGGGTGCAGAACATCATGGCCTTGCGGGGCGACCCGCCCAAAGGTGCTCGGGAATTCCAGCCGGTGGCCGGGGGGTTTCGATATGCCTCCGAGCTTGTTGCGCTGATTCGTTCTGAGTTTGGCGCTACCTTTGCCGTGGCGGGTGGAGGCTACCCCGAAGGACACCCCGAGGCGGTGAGCCTCGAGGCCGACCTGCAAAACCTGAAGCAAAAAGTGGATGCCGGGCTGGACTTCGTGGTGACCCAGCTCTTTTTCAACAATGCCTTGTATTTTGGTTTTGTTGAACGTGCCCGTCGGATTGGCATCGAGGTGCCGATTGTGCCGGGCCTGATGCCCATAACCGACCTGGCCCAGATTCGCCGCTTTATGGACATGTGCGGAGCTAGCATTCCGGGGCCGCTGCTCTCCAGATTGGAGAAAGCCCAGACCCCCGAGGAAGTGCTGGAAATTGGAGTTGAGCATACCACCCGCCAGGCCCAGGAACTGCTGGAAGCGGGGGTTCCGGGGATTCACCTCTACACCCTCAACAAATCGCCCGCCACCCGGAGGGTGATGCAGAACCTGCAAACGGTTCTGCGGTAAAGGGCAGTGCGATAGGTCAACCGTATCGAGCGACCGATACATGCTCCTCCTTCAAGGGCAAGCTGTGTCGCACGAACGCAAAAAAACCGGGTTGCTCAAAGGTCAAATTGAATAAAAAGGATGCTACCCCCGAACCCAAAAACAGTAACGCTGGCGTAACGCTTCTTGTTCTATGCTCAACCGCGAAGTGATCCGACCTGGCCAGGGGTGAAACTTCGTATCGGGTGGTAGCAGGGTTGGTCTACATTGCAGTTAGGGGTGTATCCGCAAAGGTGGTGGAAGCAGAACCGATTGTGGGGCAGGGGCCGACTATGTCAAAGCTTGGTGTGCCAATTGCTGCGGAAGTGACACCGCATCCTGGACAAGCTCAGCAGGCTGCCAGGGCTCTGCAGGGGTTGGGGTTTCGGGTATTGCACCTGGGCTCCACCATCAGCGTACAGGCTCCTCAGGCGCTCTGGCGCGAGACCTTTGGGGTTCGTTTTACCCGGCAGAAAAAAGACCTCTTGAAAGATGCTGGGTTGCCTCGAGCCTACCTTGTCGCGCGCCCCCAGACCCTACGAATTCCACCCGAACTGGAAAGCTGTATCGCTGCAATTGCCTTCGTCGAGCCGCCCGAGCTTTTTTAGCCAATTGTGGCGATAGCCTGGATGTGCCCGATGGTTGAGCCACCCGTGGACGATAAGGCGTGTGCAACGGATTGAAACAGGAGGGATGGTATGGCCAAAGCCAAAGCAAAAAGTACCAGCCGCAGAAGGCGGGTACGCATCGAGCAGGAGAACGTGGTATTCGAAGCGGTATTGCGGCCCCAGGAAAAAGAGCGCTCCCTGTTTGCCCCCGACGCGGTGCTGAGTGCCGAGACCCTGGATGCATACCGCCCTCCGGTGGGAAGTGCCCAGTTGGCGGCGTTGCAGTTGCAGGCCATGGGCTTCAAGGTGCGCCACGTGGGCACCTTCTCCATCAGCGCGGAAGGCCCGCGACGCTTGTGGGAAAAGGTGTTCAAGACCAAGGTGGGAGCGCGTACCCAACTGCTGAGCGAGGCCCACCCCGAGATTGGTGAAATCACCTACTGGTCGCACCTGCCCGATACCCCCTTCACCATTCCGGAGGAAATGGCCCCGCTGATTGAACGGGCCTACCCGCAGTGGCCCCCGACCTTTTTCCAGTCGCCCCTACCACCCAGGGTGAAATACCACCATATACAGGTGCCGGGTGATGTGGGGATGATTTGCCGCTCACCCCTGGTACACAAAAACAGGGTGACCGGCAAAGGGGTTTTGGTGGCGATGCCCGATACCGGCTTCTATAAGCATCCCTTCTATGCCTGGCATGGCTACAACTACCAGGCCACGCTGTCCCCCGATGCCATTCGGGTCGAGCGTGACGAGGTGGGGCATGGCACTGCAGAGGCCGCCAATATCTTCGCCAACGCGCCGGACATTGACTTCATTGGGGTCAAGATGGGAGCCAACGCCACCTTGGCCTTCAAGACCGCCTCCGATCTTTTTCCGGCGGTAATGACCAACAGTTGGGGCTACGACATTCGTACAGCACCGCTGCCTAATTTCCTCAAGCCCCTCGAGGTCGCCGTGATCGAGGCTGTGCGAGATCGGGGTATTGTGGTGTGCTTCTCAGCAGGAAACGGACACTTTGGCTTCCCGGCCCAGATGCCCGAGGTGATTGCGGTGGGCGGGGTGTATGTCAGGGCTACCCTGGCAGGTGACGATTTTGCCATGGAGGCTTCCAACTACGCCAGCAGCTTCGATAGCCCCATCTATCCGGGGCGGCATGTGCCGGATGTGTGCGGGTTGGTGGGAATGCAGCCCAGGGGTATCTACATCATGCTGCCGGTAGAGCCGGGCTGCCAGATTGATACGGGGTTGGCAGGCGGGGCTTTCCCCAACGGAGACGAGACGGCAGCCAGTGATGGTTGGGCCGTCATCAGTGGAACCAGCGCTTCCTCGCCACAGATTGCGGGGGTATGGGCCTTTCTAAAGCAGGTGCAGCCCGGTTTGTCGCCCAGCCTGGTCAAGGCCATCTTGCGGGCCTCGGCGCGGGATGTGAAAACCGGACAGAGCCAGCAGGGCCAGCCGGCTGGGGAGGGCCACGACGGCGCTACCGGGGCCGGGTTGGTGGATGCCCATGCCGCCTACAAACTGGCCCGCTCGGTGGTGGTGCGTGATCTCCAGACCATTCCACCACCCCGCTAGGGGGGCGGTTGGTGTGGGTTGGGACTATAGACAGGTTACCTACCGCCTCCAGCCAGGGTTTGCATATCTGTGAAAGGTGCGATGGGGGCCTCTTGGCTCGTTCGCCGCATTCTACTTGGCGTACTTTCAGGTACTGCGCCCATAATGGGCAGTTGGTAGAAGAGCCCGGTGAATTTGACAAACTCAACCTGGCGCAGCTTAGAGTAATGCAAACCTATGAAACTCGACGATGTGATAGCCAGGCGATTTGTATGTAGCAAATGCCAGTCTAGTGGGGCCCTGGTCAAACGGTTTGCTGCAACAGGCACGGGGCTTTCGAGGATGTTTGACATCGAGCACAACGTTTTTATCGCGGCTTCGTGTGAAAACTGCGGCTACACCGAGGTATATAACCCTGAAATACTGGAAGGCAAAGATGATGTGGGAGCGGTGATGGATTTGTTGTTTGGTGGGTAGAAAATGGCGACCAGACCTCCCCAAAAACCCCTGCGAAACCTGCGTCGTTGGGGCTTAACGATGGTGGGTGTCGTGGCGGCTGTTGGGGGGGTGGCTGGCAATCTGGGTTCGGTCCTGGATCTGTTTGAACGCTTCTTTGGAGCTGAAAAGACCACCCAGGAGGCAACTTTGCCCAGTGTACCCATCGCCGGAACCTGGCAGGCTGAGGTGACCTATGACTGGGGTGCCAAACATACAGAGCGCTTCGACTTCAAGGTGGAGGGGAGCGAGGTGGGGGGAACTGCTACGTACC
>CAZIXH010000436.1:0-3872 GCA_964543055.1 uncultured bacterium | reverse complement strand
CTACCACGTAGGGAGGGGGCCCAGGAGGCATTGCACAAGGAAAGCTGGAGGTGTATAGGTGTTTATACGACTGTGTATTGATCTGCTTCTCGCGTCGGATGGCTTCTTCGACCTGGTTGGTTTGTTCGAAGTAGACCAGTTGATTCACGTTGTAGCGAGCGGTAAACCCCCGGGTTAGCTTGTGGCGGTGCTCGTACATTCGCTTTGCGATATTGCTGGTCATGCCCACGTATAGCACGCGCTTATGGCTTGCCAGAATATAGACCCAGTAGGTTTTCACGCTTTCATTTTTCCACGGGTGATGGGATTGTGTGGGTTGTCTGGGTGAAACGCTGTCATTCCGAGGAGGCATAGCCGACGAGGAATCTGGCACGGAAAAGGGGTGGCGTATGCAGGGGACGACAGCGCATTAGCTTACCCGCTGCGTTCGGAATGACACTTTTGTTGGAGGGTTCCTTGCGAGGGGGCTATTGGCCTACGAAGTAATCCAGAAGGGTGTCGCCCATGCAGGGGGCTCGAGGGGTAATCTGAATTGCTTGCCCTATGGCTTTGCTTCAGGGTCGCAATGTAAAATGCGACGACCCGAACGGCTTTCTTACGATTCGGTGCGGTTCGTTGGCGTGGTTTTTTCCACCGACTCGAGCTTGTGGTTTTTCTGGTAGTGCCCGGCCAGTTCGTCAATGTAGGTGTCCTGGCAGGGTTTGACCCCCGAGAGGTAGGCTGCCCGGCCCAGGGCGTGGGCGGCTACCGGCGCGGTCAGGATGATGAAGGCCAGGGCCGACAGGGCTCGGGCCGCTACCGAGAGCTCTTGGTAAAACACCGCCACTGCCACCAGAATCAGCCCCACCCCTAACGTCCCCGCTTTGGAGGTGGCGTGCATGCGGTTGTAGAGGTCGGGCATCCGTACCACCCCAATGGCTGCGATGAAGAGGAAGAAAATTCCCACGGAAACCAGCGCATACACCAGCAGATCTACCATGCTCAGTCTCCCTTGTGGCCCCGGTACTCGATGTAACGGGCCAGGCCCAGCGTGGCCAGAAAAGCAAACAGGGCCAGCGCGATGGCCACATCCAGGAAGGCGGTCTGGCCGCTGACCAGGGCATACAACGCGGCCATAGCCACCGCCACCGAGGTAATCAGGTCGAGGCCCACCACCCGGTCGGGCAGGGTGGGGCCCTTGACCAGCCGGTACAGCGCGAAAGGCAGGGTCAGGGTCAGGGCCAGCAGGGCCCCTTCCAGAAAACTCATTGGGTCACCTCCAGCACGGCTTTTTCCAGGCTATCGTGGGTGGACTGGATGACCGCCTGGGGGTCGTCCACGAACATCCCGTGCACATAGAGCACCTTGCGGTCGGTGGAGACGTCGAGGCTCAGGGTGCCGGGCGTGAGGGTAATCAGGTTGGCCAGCAGGGTGATTTCCAGGTCGCTCTTGACGGTGAGGGGATAGGCAATGAAGCCGGGTTTGATGGGCATGCGGGGCGATAGCACCGCCTGAGCTACCCGCACACTCGAGAGCACAATCTCCCAGAGCATCAGGGCCACAAAGCGGGGGAGCTTCCAGGCCAGGGTGAAGTAGCGCCTCGAGGGGGCATCGAAGAGGGGGCGGGCCAGCAGCAGAATCAGGAAGCAGATGGCAAAGCCCACCAGGAAGTTGGAGAGGGTGAAGCTCTCCGTCACCAGCATCCAGAACACCGTCAGCACCACGTTGTACACGAAGGCCCTCATCGGCTCACCCCCAGTACGGCTTCAATATAGCGGCTGGGCTCGAGGAGTTCCTGAGCTGCTGCCTGCGAGAGACCCAAAAGCGGCTCGGCCCACAGCCCAATGCCCAGGGTGAGCAGGGCCAGGAGCGCCACCGGCAGCACCAGCCCCGGCGGGGTTGCCGAGGGGCTGAAGGGTTTGGGAGGGCTTTTCCAGAAGGCCTCGGCAAAGACCAGGCCCATCGAGAGCAGGGTCAGGAGGCCCACCAGGAGGGCTACCGTCACGATGGCGTACTGTCCGGCTTGCAAGCCTGCCGCCACCAGGGTGAACTTGGCCCAGAAGCCCGAGAACGGCGGCAACCCGGCCAGCGAGAAGGCCGGCAGCAAGAAGAGCACCGCCAGCCAGGGGTGGCTCTGGTAAAGCCCGCCCATCCGCACCAGCACCGTGGTGCCCTGCAAGCGCTGCAAAAGCCCCGCCAGCAGGAACAACGCCGCGATTACGATCATGTGATTCAGGGCATAAAACACCGAGCCCGCCAGGGCCAAGGGGCTCAAAATGCCCAGGCCCATCAGCATGTAGCCGATGTGGCTCACCAGCTGGAACGAGAGCAGCCGCTTGAGCTCCCCCTGGGCCAGGGCCAGCAACACCCCCAACAGCAGGGTTAGCCCGGCCACCCAGAGCAGCACCGTATGGGTGAAGGCGGTGTCCTGGGTAAAGAGCAGGGTGAAGACCCGGATGAGCGCGTACACCCCCACCTTGGTCAGGAGACCCGCAAAGAGGGCCGAGATCATCACCGGCGGGGCCGGGTAGGAGGCGGGGAGCCAGAAGAAGAAGGGAAACACCGCCGCTTTCAGGCCAAAAGCCCCCAGGAAGAGCATGGCCAGGGCCGAGAGCAAGCCCGGCGCAACCGAGCCCACCCGCGTGGCCAGGTCGGCCATGTTCAAGGCTCCGGTGGCGCCGTACAGCAGCCCAACCGCTACCAGGAACAGAATCGAGGAGAGCAGCGAGACCGCAAAGTACTTGACCCCCCCCGTGAGATGGGCCTTGCTTCCGCCCAGAATCCTCAGCACAAACGAGGAGAGCAGCAGCACCTCGAACCAGACGTAAAGGTTAAACAGGTCGCCGGTGAGGAAGGCCCCGTTTACCCCAAAGAGCAGGAAGTGACTCAGGGCGTAGTAGCCCAGCTGTTCGCGGGGTTGGTCGCCCTCGGCCAGGGCATAGAGGGCCACCACCAACGCCACCACGCCGGTAATCAGCACCATCAGGGCCGAGAGGTGGTCGGCCACGAAGGTGATGCCAAAGGGGGCGGGCCAGTTGCCCACCTGCACCGCCTGGATACCCCGCTGGTTGACCTGCACGAGCAGGGTGAAGGCGGCGGCCAGCAGGCCCAGCGCTCCCACCAGGCCCATCACCCGCTGGGCGGGGCGGCTGGCGACCACCAGGCACAGGATGCCGGTAGTAAGTGGGATTAGCAGGGGAAGCAGAATTAGCCAGCTCATGTGCGCTCCTCTCGAACCTCGTCTACCGGCGAGGGGGCGGGGGCGGCCTCGAGGGTCTCGGGCATGGCCTCGGCATTCAGGGTGTGCAGCACCGCCTGGGCTCTAAAGAAGAGCACAATGCCAAAGGCCGCCAGGGCAAAGCCAATCACGATAGCCGTCAGGATAAGGGCCTGGGGCAGGGGGTTGGCGATGGGCTCGAGCACCGTACCGCTGGGCTGCACCAGCGGTGGGAATGAACTACCCAGCCTGCCTGCGGTGAAGATGAGCAGGTTGGCGGCGTTGCCCAGCACCAGAAAGCCAATCAGAAACTGGATCAGGTGGGGCCTGAGCATCAGGTAGACCCCCACCGCCGTGAGGCCGCCCACCAGAAAAGCCATCAGGATTTCCATCAGGGGGCCTCCTCGGGGGTGCGGTCGGCGGTCTCCTCGAGGCCAAAAATGGCCGACAGGAGCGCCCCAAACACGGTCAGGTAGACCCCGATGTCGAAGATGACCGGGGTGCCAATCTTCACGCCGAACAGGCTGAACCAGACGCCGGTCATGAGCGGTTTGTCCAGGAAGAAGGCCACCAGCGCGCTCACCAGGGCCACCAGCAGCCCCCACCCCACCAGCCGCAGGGGGGGCAGGGGGAGCAGCTTGCGGGCGGCGCTGAGCCCGTGGGCCAGGGCAAAGAG
>CAZIXH010000435.1:0-4112 GCA_964543055.1 uncultured bacterium | reverse complement strand
GTGTTGATGGGTGGGTGGGTGGTGCTTTCCGACCATGTGCGCATCGGCAAGGGAGCCCGCATCACCGGCGGCAGTGGGATTTCGAAAGACGTGCCTCCGGGCCAAACCTGGGCCGGTGGCATCCCCGCCCAGCCCCTCCGGAAGCACTGGCGGCGCCTGGCAGTGTTGGACTGGCTGGTAACGGTGGAGCGCAGCCTGCGGCAACTCTTGAAACAGCCGTAGTAGCAAAGGTTTCGGACGGCTTTTGATTGGACACCCATGACGATTCGAGGGATAGGCCTCCACAGCGGCGAACCCAGCACGGTGCGGTTTCACCCCGCCGAGGGGCCTGTACGTTTTCGGGTGGGGGGGCTCGAGTTTCGCCCCCTGGCTTCTTCGGTGGTAGATACTACGCGCTGCACGGTGCTGGGCCAGCAGCACCTGCGGCTCATGACGGTTGAGCATCTGCTGGCAGCCCTCTACATTCGGGGTATCTGGGAAGGTCTGGTGATAGAGGTGGCCGGCCCGGAAATTCCCATTCTGGATGGCAGCGCCCAGGAGTGGCTGGCGGCTCTCCAGGGCTTCTCCTCACGGAGCCCCCAGCCCAGGCCTGTAAGCGGCATCATCCGGGTGGAAGAAGGGCGCAGCAGCGTGCTGGCCCAGCCAGCCGAGGGTTTTTCGCTCACCGCTACGATTCTATTCCCACACCCCAAGATTGGCTATCAGCAGGTGCAGTGCCCCCCTACGCCCCTGGAAGAGCTGGCCAGAGCGCGAACCTTTGGTTTTTTGAATGAAGTGGAGGCCATGCGAGCCCAGGGGCTTATCAAAGGGGCCTCTCTGGAAAATGCGTTAGTTTTTAGTGAGCACAGTTTTGTCAACACCCCCCGAATGCTGCATGAGCCTGTCTGGCACAAAGCCCTGGATTTTCTGGGCGATTTGTACCTGGCAGGTCGGCCCTACCAGGGCCGTTTTGTAGCGCATCGGGGTTCGCACCGACTGCATGTAGAACTCGCGAAGCTGTTGCAAAACTGATATTGAGCAGCCTTCGGCGAAGCCTGCTGTCCAGCAAAAAGCTTTTGGCTGAAAGTGGATCGTTGCTGTGAAAACATGCACAGAACATGCGTTCTAATGAACGTAACGAGAACGCCAAGTAGGGGCAGATGTAGCGAAAGCGCTACGGGCCTGCCGCTTTGTGGATTTCCTGAGTTATTCCTAAAGGCTACCCTGGCGAAAAGTGGTTGTAATTGGGTGTTAAGTGTATCATCCTGCTTGGGACGCAGGGTTTGTGCATCACGTTACGAGGATTCTATGGAGCTAAATGTGGGCGTTGTGGGCGTGGGGGTGATGGGAACGTACCACGCTCAGGTTTACGCAGGGTTGCCGGGGGTTCGGCTGGTAGGAGTAGCCGACCCCGATCCTTTTCGCCAGGCTGCCATCGAGCAGGATTTGGAGGTGCCTGCCTTTACCAATCCCGAAGATCTGCTGGGTAAGGTACAGGCCGTTTCGATTGCCTCCCCTACCTCTTTTCACTACGAACAGGCCCGCATGTTTTTAGAGGCAGGGGTCCATGTGCTTCTGGAAAAGCCCATGACCCGCACCATGCAGGAGGCACGCGAGCTGGTGCGGCTGGCCGAACAGCGTGGGGTCATTTTGCAGGTGGGTCATATCGTGCGTTTTTACCGCGCCGTGAGCGACCTCATGAATATGGTCAACACCCCCTGGGTGCTGGAAGCCCGCCGGATGGGTAACAACCGCCGGATACGGGATATCGGGGTGGTGCTTGACCTGATGATTCATGATCTGGATTTGGTCTTGCTGCTTTTGCGCGAGAAGCCGTTGCGCTACAGCGTGGTGGGCCGGCAGGTGGAGGGGTTGGACGAGTATGCCCAGGCGGTGGTGGATTTTCCCTCGGGGGCCAGGGCGCTCTTTACCGCCAGTCGAATCTCACCCCAGGCCGAACGTTCGCTGACCATTACCCAGCCCGGCGAGGTGCTGCGGCTGGATTTCAACAGCGAGTACACCGAGCTATCGCTACACCGCTCGCCGCCCGTACAACCCGACCCTGACCGGGTGGAGCCCAACGGGCGTACCCAGGTGCAGACCGAGCGAATCGCCATCCATAACGATAATCCCCTGCGCCGCCAGCTCAAGCATTTTGTGGATCGGATTCAGAAAGGGGAGCCTTCACCCGTGACCCTCGAGGACGATTTACAGGCCCTCGAGCTAGCCCTCGAGCTCTCCAACGCCTTGCAGCCCGTGATGGTTCGGTGAAGCACAGAGCAGAAGGTCGAAGCCTAAAAACGTCATCTGCGTGGGTGGGCTGGTTTTTCCCCCTCACCCCTAGCGCCTAACCCCTTAGTATTAAGCCGTGGACATTTACGAAATCCTCAAGTTTCTGCCCCATCGCTACCCCTTTTTGCTGATTGACCGGATCCTGGAGGCCGACCAGAAGCGCTTTCGGGCGCTCAAAAACGTCACCTTCAACGAGCCCCATTTTCAGGGGCACTTCCCCGGCTATCCCATCATGCCGGGGGTGTTGCTGATCGAGGCCATGGCCCAGGGCTCGGTGGCGGTGGTCACCCAGCAGCCCGAGTTCAAGCCGGGGGGGCTGGTTTTTTTGGTGGGGGTTGAGGAGGCCCGCTTCAAGAAGCCCGTGGTGCCGGGCGATACCCTCATTCTGGAAGGGGAGCTACTGGCCTACCGGCGGGGGCTGGGCAAGGTCAAGGTTGAGGCCACAGTCGAGGGTGAACTGCGGGCCGAGGCCACCCTGACCTTTGTGCTGCGCTCCGACACAGGAGGCGCGGTCACGTGAGCCGGCTGGCCATTCATCCTACCGCCGTGGTCTCGCCCAGGGCGCACCTGGCTCCTGACGTGAAGGTTGGGCCTTATGCCGTCATTGAGGGGCCCTGTGAGATTGGCCCTGGGGTAGAGATTGGAGCCCATGCGGTGATCCACCCCTTTGTGCGGCTGGCGGCGGGTGTGAAGGTGGGGCCGCATTCGGTGCTGGGCGGGGAGCCCCAGGATTTGAGCTTTCGGGGACAGGAAACCTGGCTCGAGGTCGGCGCCGGTACGGTCTTGCGGGAAGGGGTCATCCTGCACCGCTCCACCAGAGAGGAACGGCCTACGCGCATTGGTGCAGTTTGTTATCTAATGGGCTATGTGCATGTGGGCCACGATGCCCAGGTAGGGGATGGGGTGATCCTGACCCAGAGCGTGGCCGTGGCCGGGCATGTGGAGATTGGCGATTATGCTGTGGTGGGGGGGCTGGCTGGCATTCACCAGTTTGTACGCATAGGAACCCGGGCCATGGTGGGGGCCCTTGCCAAACCCACCCGGGACGTCCTGCCGTTCTCGCTGGCGGAGGGCAGCCCGGCCCTGCATTACCGCCTGAATACGGTGGGGCTGCGCCGGGCCGGGGTGAGCGGCGAGCGCTACCGGGCTCTCGAGCAAGCCTTCCGGGCGGTGCGCGAAGGCAGGCCCCTGGACAACCTGCCCGACACCGAAGAAGTGCAGACCCTAAAGGCCTTTTTGGCAGCCCCCTCCAAACGCAATCTGTCGGGTTTTGTGCGGGGGGAGCCGAGTTTTGAGGGGTAATGCAGCCGGGTGCGCCCCATGCTTGTACCAAACTTTAGGCGTGAGGCCCCGTTTAGCGATACACAAGATGGGGGTGGGTGGTGAGGGGCAGGCGGTGCGTATTGAATGTCTAAAACCCTACTTCCTACCTCCTTGGGTACGTAAGGTGTTCCAATAAAGATGGCATTCAAAGTCCAAAGGAATGACGCCGAACCGAGCTCAACATGCTGGATGAAATCCTGCTCCTGACCAACGGCCCTGGCGAGCTTTCGACCTGGGTTCCGCCGGTGCTTTCGCGCTTGCGACGAGAAGCACCCGGAGCCCGGATTGAACTCTTTCTGATCCGGGATCAGTTTGCCGCCGGAACCGAGCAGGCCAAGGCCAGGGAGCTGACACTCGAGGCCATCTCGGGCCGCTCGGCACTGGTTGGGCGGCTTATGCAGGGCCTGCCTCTTATACACCTCTGACGCTTCCGACGATCTACTCTGTGTAGGTCTCGGTGGTCCCCGTAACATCTAAAAAAAAAGACCTGCGCACGAAGCACTACTACGCTCTGGTCA
>CAZIXH010000434.1:0-11246 GCA_964543055.1 uncultured bacterium | reverse complement strand
ACGAGGCCCTGGTGGGCGGCCTCGACTTCACCAAGGACGACGAAAACATCAACTCCCAGCCCTTCATGCGCTGGCGTGACCGCTTCAACTATGCCCAGGAAGCGGTTATGCGGGCCGCGCAGATGAGTGGTGAACGAAAGGGCCACTACATGAACGTGGCCGCCGCCGACATGGAGCAGGTGTACGAGCGCCTCGAGTACGCCAAGGAGATCGGCTCGGTCATCGTGATGGTGGATCTGACCATGGGCTACACCGCCTTGCAGTCGGTCTCCAAGTGGTGCCACAAGAACGGCATGATTCTGCACCTGCACCGGGCTTCGCACGCCACCTTCACCCGCCAGAAGTCGCACGGCATCAGCTTCCGGGTGCTGGCCAAGTGGATGCGGATGCTGGGGGTGGACCACATCCACGCCGGTACGGCGGTGGGGAAGCTCGAGGGCGACCCCAACCTGACCCGTGGTTACTACGACATTCTGCGCCTCCAGCACGTGCACCCCGACCCCGTCAAGGGCATTTTCTTCGAGCAGGACTGGGGCTACCTGCCGGCGGTGATGCCGGTGGCCTCGGGGGGCATCCACGCCGGCCAGATGCACCAGCTTCTGGATCTCTTTGGCGACGATGTGGTCTTGCAGTTTGGCGGGGGCACCATCGGCCACCCCATGGGTATTGCTGCTGGGGCTACGGCCAACCGGGTGGCCCTGGAAGCCATGGTGATGGCCCGCAACGAGGGCCGCGACTACCTGCGCGAAGGCCCCCAGATTCTGCGTGAGGCCGCCAAGCACTCCCCGGCCCTGGCCGCCGCCCTCGAGCTCTGGAAGGACGTCACCTTCGACTACACCTCCACCGACACCGCCGACGTGCTGCCCACGCCCTCCATGTAAAGCCCCCAAACACAGGAGACAACCATGCGTATCCACCAAGGAACCTTCTCTTTCCTGCCCGACCTGACCGACGAGCAGATCGAGCGCCAGATTGACTACATCCTCCGCAATGGCTGGTCGGTTTCCATCGAGTACACCGACGACCCCCACCCCTACAACAACTACTGGCTGATGTGGGGCCTGCCCATGTTCGACCTGAAGGATGCAGCCGGCGCCATGTTCGAGTTCAAGAAGTGCCGCGAGGCCTTTCCCAACCACTACATCAAGATCAACGGCTTCGACCCCAGCCCCATGTGGCAGGCCCAGCGGGTGAGCTTTATTGCCCACCGGCCCAGCTCGGAAGACCCCGGCTTCCGCCTGAAGCGCACCCTGTGGTCGGATGGGCGGGTGCAGAAGTACGGCCTCGAGCCCTACGCGACCGATAAACCCGCCGGAGAGCGCTACTAGCGAGGCCCGCCATGACCGAGACCCTGCACAGCGCCGACCTGCAAGCCCTGCTCCAGGAAACCGGGGTGCCCGAGGTGCTGGAGCGGCTGGATCGGGAACTGATTGGCCTGGCTCCGGTCAAGGGGCGCATCCGCGAGATTGCCGCCTATCTGGTGGTGGACAAGCTGCGCCGGGAGCTGGGCCTGGGGGGGTCTCGTCCGGTGCTGCACATGGCCTTTACCGGCAACCCCGGCACCGGCAAGACCACCGTGGCCATGCGGATGGCTACCATCCTGCACCGGCTGGGCTACATCCGCCGCGACCACCTGGTAGTGGCCAGCCGCGACGACCTGGTCGGCCAGTACATCGGCCATACCGCCCCCAAAACCAAGGAAATTCTGAAACGGGCCATGGGCGGGGTCTTGTTCATTGACGAGGCCTACAGCCTCTACCGCTCGGAAAACGAGCGGGACTACGGCCAGGAGACCATCGAAATCCTGTTGCAGGTGATGGAGAACCAGCGCGAAGACCTGGTGGTGGTGCTGGCGGGCTACGCCGACAAGATGGAGCAGTTCTTCAGCCTGAACCCCGGCATGCGCTCACGCATCGCCCACCACATCCAGTTTCCCGACTACACCGAGACCGAGCTGGTGGCCATCGGGCAGCTCATGCTCACCGAGCAGAACTACTACCTGGACGAGGCCGCCGCCCGAGCCTTTGCCGAGTATGTGGCCTGCCGGATGCGCCTGCCCAACTTTGCCAATGCCCGCTCCATCCGCAACGCCATAGACCGTTTCAAGCTGCGCCAGGCCCGGCGCTTGTTCGAGCGGGGCGGACAGGTCACCCCGGACGACCTGCGCCGCATCGCCGAGGAGGACATCCGGGCCAGCCAGGTCTTCAAAGATTGTGCCGAACTCGAGCAAGGAGGCCACCATGCCCCATAGACCCTTCATGCTGGGCATCGCAGGTGACTCGGGGGTGGGCAAGACCACCATCAGCAGCGGTATCGCCCGCCTGCTGGGGCAGGAGCGCACCACCAACATCTGCGTGGACGACTACCACAAATACGACCGCAAGCAGCGGGCCGAACTCAAAATCACCCCGCTCAACCCCGAGTGCAACTACATGGACATTATGGAGCAGCACGTACGGCTGTTGTCGCTCGGCGAGCCCATCCTGAAGCCGGTGTACAACCATTCCACCGGCACCTTCGACCCGCCGGTGTACATCCCGGCCCCCCGGCCCATCGCCGAGGGGAACCGTCAGATTCCCCGGGCGGTGGTGCTCGAGGGGCTGCTCACCCTGTTCTCCCAGCCCATGCGCGACCGCTACCACCTGAAGGTCTACCTCGACCCCGAGGAAGACCTGCGCCGGGAGTGGAAAATCAAGCGCGATGTGGCCAAGCGGGGCTACACCCCCGAGCAGGTGGTGGCCGACATCGAGCGGCGGATGCCCGACTCGCAGGGCTTCATCTGGCCGCAAAAAGAGTTCGCCGACATCATCGTGCGCTTTTACCGACCCCCCGGCTACGACCCCGAAAAGCCCAGCAGCCTTTCGGTGCGGATCAGCCTCAAGCGCAGCCTGCCCCGGCTCGACCTGTCCGAGGTGCTGCACTCGGCCTACGAGGACGAACCAGCAGTAATTCGCCTCGAGGCCCGCAAGGAGGCCGACATCCTGGACATCTCGGGAGGGCTTTCGCAGGAGCGGGCGGCCGTGTTCGAGCGGCTCATCTGGGAGCAGTTGGGCTCCCACGCCGAGCACTTCAACCCCGAGGTAATCGGCACCTTCTGGGACAAGGGCGGCCAGAGCTACCCCCTGGCCCTCACCCAGCTGGTTATCGCGTATTATCTGGTACATATGCGTGAGCAGGCCATTCAAAAAGGGGTTCTCACCTATGCCTGAACTGCGGGTAGCGCCCTCCATCCTCACCGCCGACTTTGCCCGGCTGGGCGAGCAGATCCAGGAGGCCGAGGCGGCGGGGGTGCACTGGATTCACCTGGATGTGATGGACGGGCGCTTTGTGCCCAACCTGACCTTTGGCCCACTGGTGGTGGAGGCCATCCGCAAGGTCACCGGGCTGCCGCTGGACGTGCACCTGATGATTGTGGAGCCCGAGCGCTACCTGAAGGACTTTGCCCAGGCCGGAGCCGACTGGATTACCGTTCACGCCGAGGCCACCCCCCACGCCCACCGGGCGGTGCAACAAATCAAGGAACTGGGCAAGAAAGCCGGGCTGGCCATCAACCCCGCCACGCCCCTGGAGGCCATGCTGCCGCTGTTGCCCGAGCTCGACCTGGCCCTCCTGATGAGCGTGAACCCCGGCTTTGGGGGGCAGAAGTACATCGCGGCCAGCACCGAGCGCATCCGCCGCCTGCGGGCTTTGCGCGACGAGCTGAGCCCCGGCTGCCTGATTCAGGTAGATGGGGGCATCAAGCCCGAGAACGTGGCCGAGGTCTACCGGGCCGGGGCCGATGTGGTGGTGGCCGGAAGTGCCTTATTCAACAACCAACCTGTGTCGGACAATATGAAGAAACTGTTAGGAGAAGTGTATGCCGCTGGCCCTCGGTAAAGACGTTCTGGACAAGGCACGGCGCGAAGGCTATGCCGTGCCCAGCTTCAACACCAACAACTTAGAGATTACCCAGGCCATCCTCGAGACCGCCGAGGCCCTGCGGGCCCCGGTCTTTATTCGGGTCTCGGATGGAGCCCGCAAGTACGCCGGGCTGGAGAACCTTTCCAACCTGGTGCGCGACATGGCCAGCCGGGTGAGCGTGCCGGTGGTGCTGCACCTCGACCACGGCGCCGACTACAAGATGGTCATGCAGGCCCTGCGCGCCGGCTTTACCAGCGTGATGATCGACGCCTCGCACCACCCCTTCGAGGAGAACGTCCACGAGACCAAAAAGTGCGTGGAGGCCGCCCATGCGGTGGGGGTGAGTGTGGAGGCCGAGCTGGGCCGCTTGCAGGGCATCGAGGACAACATCGTGGTGGACGCCAAGGATGCCTTCCTCACCGACCCCGACGAGGCCGAGCGCTTTGTGGAGGCCACCGGCATTGACTACCTGGCCATCGCCATCGGTACCTCCCACGGAGCCTACAAGGGCAAGGGGCGGCCCTACATAGACCACGCGAGGCTCGAGCAGATTGCCGCACGGGTCTCCATACCGTTGGTGCTGCACGGCTCCTCGGGGGTACCCCAGTGGCTCAAGGACAAGATGAGCGACACCGGGGCCGATCTCGGCGACCCCACCGGCATCCACGACGAAGACGTGCGCAAGGCCAGTCCTAACGGCATCGCCAAAATCAACATAGACACCGACCTGCGCCTGGCCTTCACCGCCGGTATCCGCGAGGTGGTGGTGGGCAACGCCAAGGAGTTCGACCCACGCAAGCTACTCGGCAAGGGCCGCGAGTACCTCAAGCAGGTCATCAAGGAAAAGTTTGAGCTGATGGGCACGGTGGGGCGGGCTTGAGTCGCATCGAGCAGCTCATCCAAGGTGTGCTCTGGCAGGCTCGCTGGGTCATGCTGCTGCCGGTGGTGGGCCTTTTGGTGGGGGCGGTGTACTTTGCCCTGCAAACGGGCCTCGAGGTCTGGCGGGCGCTCAGCTCGAACAGCCTGGAAAAGGCTCTGCCCCTGATGGTGGGGGCGGTAGACCTGGCCCTTTTGGCTTCGGTGCTGATCATCTTTGCGCTGGGGCTCTACGAACTCTTCATTGCCGAGGTAACCCGGCTCGAGGGTAGCCTGAATAACGTACTCAGGGTGCGTAGCCTCAACGATCTCAAGACCAAGCTGGGCCAGGTCATCCTGATGATTCTGGTGGTGAAGTTCTTCGAAAAAGCCCAGACGTTTTCGCCCAAAGTGGCGCTGGACTACTTCTTCTTTGCCGGCGCGGTTGCCCTGCTGGGAGCGGCTTTATGGCTGGTGCAGGCTCGGGAAAAAACCGACAAATAACCTTTAGTTATCCTTCAGATAACCAAAGGTGGCTTGCAAACCAAATTTTTAGCGCCATACTATAGGCTGGAGGTGACACAACTTGACCAAGCGTAACATTTCCCTACTTTTTTCTTCGGCCCTGATTCTGTTGGGTCTGGGAGCCTACCTGTTCAGCGCTCAGACCGCCGTGGCCCAGGCCAGCCCCCTCTATGCCCAGTGCCAGGGCTGCCACCAGCCGACCGGCGCAGGCGTGCCCGGTGTCTTTCCCCCACTAGCGGGTCATGTGCCCGAAATTCTGGAAGCCAAAGGGGGCCGCGAGTTTCTGATCCAGACCCTCCTGTACGGCCTGCAAGGCCAGATCACCGTCAAGGGCACCAAGTACCAGGGTGTCATGCCCGCTTATGCCCAGCTCAAGGATGAAGACATTGCTGCCCTCCTGAACCACATCTCCACCCAGTGGGGCAACAAGTTCCCCGCAGGCCAGCAAGCCTTTACTGCAGCCGAGGTCAAGGCCCAGCGTGCCAAGACCATGACGGCGGCTCAGGTGCTGGAAGCCCGCAACAAGCTCGGCCTCAAGTAGCCATACCTGAAACACAGCCCGGACATTTCGTCCGGGCTTTTTTGCATGTTTTGCCAGGGTGGGTCGCGTGGGCTATCCGGCCTTGATGTAGGCATAGCCCCTGGCTTGCAGTTCGGCCACAGCCCCGACCCCCGATGGCACCCACTTGATGAAATCGTCCGAGCGCAGTTTGCTTTCGGCGATGTTGTTGCGGGTGAAGGTAATCTGGCAGATGTAGTATTCCACGCCCAGCGCAGCCAACTGTTTGATGCGGCTAAAGACCGCTTCCTGATCGAACTTTTCGGCTGTCCAGGCCTGAGGCAGACCCTCGAGGTCTTTCAAAAAGAACTTGACCCCTTGTCCGTGTGCGACCATCACCAGCTTGAGCTTGAAAGGGTCGTTGTCGTAGACCGAGAGGTGATTGCTCATGTTGGTCAGGGTCTGGGCGAAACGATCTGCACTGCCGTAGTCGCAGTGGTAGAGGGCGGCCATCGGCGTTTCCTTTTTTAGCTGGCTGTAGTTCAGCTTGTCGTTGGCCTGTGCTTGAAATAAGGGTAGCGCCCCCAGCCAGGCTGCCAGCCGAATGAGCCCACGGCGATCCACGGATTTCATATCGAGCCTCCTTTTTGGTTATCGGAATGCTAGTACAGAAGAGGCCGGAGGTCAAGTAGGCGCCGGACACCGACCCGGCATAGACAACCCGCCGACTTTTTTCGAGCGTCGGCGGGTGCCTGGTTCGCAAGGAATGCCACTAGCCTAGAGCGTTCTTCACCTATTTTGAGCCTTTTGACTTCAAGAAAGCTTTGTCCTGGACAGCATCGTGGCCTGGATGCGTCGCCACGTTTGGGAAGAGCGATAGGGAAATACGGTTAAGTTGCGCCCGTATTAGGTCTAGAGATGAATCCAGGCTGCGCGAGAAAATCATGCTCCGGGCGCAATACCCGAATGATTTTCGTTCATGCCGTTATTCAAAACATAGGCGGGAGGTACTTGTACCAACTCTGCGCGTGAGCGGTGCCAAACGTGCCCCTCACTTGCCGCGCCAGGGGGCGCGTCCGAGGGACTTGTATATCGCTTTTGGGTCACTTCTGAGCAGATGTTGGTATTAGATGATTTTGCGGAGGATGGTGGCAATCTGCCCTTTGCCCAGCTCCACATTGCCCGAAGCGGCCTGGGCCTCCCAGGCATTCAGATACTCCTCCAACACCACACTGGCTACGGAGTCCATGGCTTTGCGGGTGGCGTTGATCTGGTCAAGTAGCTCGCTAAAGGGACGGCCCTCCTCGGCCATGCGCTGCAGACCCCGCACCTGGCCTTCAATGCGCTTGAAACGCCGGAGGATACCCTCCAGGGTTTCGGGGTCGCTGAAGGTGCCGTCTAGCCTGGGTTTGCCTGCGTTCATGTTTTTTCTCCGCTCAGAGCCGCTCTTGCAGCCACTCCGGGGTGATCTTGAGGAAGAAGCTGTTGAGCTGGGTGTAGGTGCCGGTTAGCAGCAGAATGCCCACCGCAATCAGGACCAACCCTGCGGTGATCTCCACCGCATGGGAAAGCCGGGCCGCGCGTTTGAGGAAGGCTCGAGCCCTATCGGCAAAGAAAGCCACCAGCAAGAACGGCACCGCCAGACCCAGGATATAGGCCACCAGGAGGTGGATTCCCCCGCCAGTAGCGGTCAGGGTCAGGATACCCCCCAGAATCGGGCCGATGCAGGGCGTCCAGCCCAGCCCCAGCACGATGCCCAGCACGAAAGCCCCCCAGGGGCGGTCGGTCGCACCTTCGTAGCGCAGATTCACGCCCCATTTGGGCTTGAGGCCCAGCATGTAGAGCCCCAGCAGAATCAACACCCCGCCCCCAATGCGGCCCAGGAGGTCGCGGTGCTCAAACAGCAAGCCCCCCAGCAGGGTGAAGGGCAGCCCCAGCAGAAAGAAAATGGACGAGAAGCCCAGCACGAAGAAGACCGCATTGCGTATGGGACGGCCCTGCTGCCCGCCCAGGTAGAGCAGGTAGGTGGGCACCAGGGGTAGCACGCAGGGCGAGAGGAAGGAGAGAATCCCCGCCAGGAAGGCTATGGGTAGGCTCAGGGTCATGAGAGTTTAGGAGGTCACCCCAGCACCGGACAGGTGGTGGGGGCTTTGGTGTGTTCGGTGTAGGGAATCACGGTGGCTTTGGCCACTTCCTCGCGGGCCCGGGCAGTGGTGCGGAACAGGTCGCGCAGGGCCTGGTTCTGGGCGCGGAAGAAGGCGTCGAACTGGGGGTTGCCCAGGAAGCCCACGGCGTAGGCTTCGTCCTTGGCGGCGTCGTATTCCAGGGCCACTGCCGCCAGGGCGTGGGGGGCCGGGCCGCCCTTCACCTCCCCGCCCTTGGCTACGTCGAAGGCCGATAGATGCGCACAGCAGACCATGCGGGGGCCCCTGTTTCCTTCGGGCTTGTAGTAGCCCATCGCCCCCAGGTTGGGCGAGGCGTAGCTGTAGGCGTGAGGGCAGATGCTGGTATAGGCCACGATGCTTTTGCTCTTGCCCACCCCGCCCGTCCAGCGGTAGTTCTTGCCGTCGGGCATCTTCACGTCTACCGGAGCGAGCTCGGTGTCCACGTTTACCAGGATGTTGGGGGTAGCCGCAAAGGGGTAGGCGAAAACGTAGGGCTCGTGGGGCTTCAGGCTGCTCAGTTTGAGGGGGTTGCCTGCTTTATCTACCAGCAAGGCTTTTTGGAAGGGGGTTATGCTGCTTTGAGCCCGGACGAACTCGAGCATCCCCAAAGGCGAGAGCTTAAGCAATAGTCCTAGCGAAGCGCCCTTCGCCAGCAAATCGAGAAAATTGCGACGATCCATAGTTACCTCAGGGGAGCTTGATCCAGGGGAAGCGCTTCTGGGTGCTGGGGTCGAGCTCGAGCAAAGCCCGGGCGGGCATCTGCACTTTGGGCAGGGTCTGGGCGTTCATTGGCTCGCTTTCATCAATAACGCCGTTCTGGTACAGAATGTAGGCCACCACCGCATATACTTCGTCATTACTGAGGATGCCCGGGGTGGCAAAGGGCATGGCCCGACGGGTGTAGTCGAAGAGGGTGGTGGCATACTGCCAGTAATTGCCGATGGCAAAGTCCACCGAGTCGGTTTCTTTGGTAATGGGGAAGGGCTCGGAAACCAACCGGGTAAAGGCCCCGCCCTCACCGGTGGAGCCGTGGCAGCCTGCGCAGTGCGTGGCATAGACCTTGGCCCCTTCGTCTACCGTACCCTGGCCTGGGGGGAGCCCTATGCCATTGGCCAGAATGGAGGGCCGGATGTTCCACTCCTGCACCTCTTGCTCGTTGAGGGGGGTGCCGATCTGGTAGCGCCCCTGGGCCAGCACCAGGGCCGAGAGGGCCAGGGCCGAAAGGGTGATGTAGAACCACTTGCGCCGCATCAGGACTCACCTCCACAGCCGCCCCGTCCTACCGCACCGAGCTGGGCGGGCGCTCCGGCCAGGGTTTTGTCGCCGTTAACCACCTTGCCATCGGCCCCGATCCGCCAGGCCTGGATGGCGTTGTAGTGATAGCGGTTGTTGCGGGCCCACTTGGCAAAAAACTCCTCCTGGGTGGGCTGGGTGTTGCCTTTTTCGTCCCAGGCCCGGCTCATGATGACCGTTTCCTTGCCGTCCCAGACCCAGTTGTACTTGAAGCGCACCACCGAGAGGGCGTCTGGAGCGGGCTCGAGGCTGGCCCGTTTCCAGGTCTTGCCGCCGTCCAGCGAAATTTCCACCCGGCGAATGCGCCCGTGCCCGCTCCAGGCCAGTCCGCGAATCTCGTGGAAGCCCCGCTGAATCTGCTGCAACCCCGAGGGGTAGGTGATGATGGACTCGGGATCCATGACCCAGGTAAAGGCCCAGATTTTGCCATCGGCCATTACATCGGTGTACTCCGAGGTCTCGTCCTTGCTCATCACCGGGGTATCGGTCACCTGGATGCGCCGCAGCCACTTGACCTGGATGCTGCCCTCCCAGCCCGGCACCACCAGCCGCACCGGGTAGCCCTGCTCAGGCCGGATGGCCTCGCCGTTCTGGGCATAGGCCACCAGTACATCGTCCAGGGCCTTGTCCAGCGGCAGGCTGCGGGTGTAGGCCGCAGCGTCCTGGCCTTCGGGAATCAGCCAGCGGGCCCCCTCCTTGAGGCCGGCCTCCTTGAGCAGGATGGAGAGGGGAACCCCCGTCCAAGAGGAGTTCGAGACCAGCCCCCGGCTGCGGGTGGCGGTCAGGGTCATGTCGGGGGGGTTGCGGTAGCCGTTCTGCCCGTTGCCTGCGCACTCGATGAAGTAGGTGCGGGTCACCGAGGGGAAACGCTTGAGGTCTTGCAGGGTAAACATCAGGGGGCGCTCGACCATCCCGTGAATTACCAGCCGATAGTCGGCGGGGTTCACGTTGGGCACTCCGCCGTGGTGCCGCTCGAAGTGCAGCGAGCTGGGGGTGATGATGCCCTCGAGCTTCTCGAGCGGAGCAAAGTCGGCCCCCGTGTGGCGGCTGCGCAGGTTGGGCGAGATGTAACGAATTACGTCTTTCTCAAACTCGCTGCGTTCGCCGTACTCGCGCAGGGTGGTGCCCAGTATCTTCATGGTATCGGTGGCGCCCTGGGGAATCTTGCCCTGGGCCAGCCCTGGCGAGAGCTTCACAAAAGCCCCGGCGGCCACACCCTTGCCCAATAGTTGAAGGAGTTTTCTGCGGTTCATGCCTTCCAAATCTCCTGAAAAGGGGGTGGGGTGAGGCCCCACCCCCGCTGGTTCTTAGCTTTCGGGCCCAAACATATCGCCCCACAAGCCCCGGGCCCACTCGAGGGCCAGACCACCGTTTTGCCTGGAGCGCTGGTTGTCCACCGTGGACTGCTGCCGCACCTGCCGGGCTGCTTCGTCCCAGTTGTGTTTGTGCGAGACCCAGATGGACTCCTCGGAGTTTACAAAGCTGTAGCAGATGTTGTCGGGCAGCGGGTTGGGAATCTCGGCTACCCGCTTGCCGGCGATGCGCTGGGCGATATGCTCGGCCACGATCTTGCCGTCGTTGTAGGCTACCTGTCCGCTCTTGGGGTAGGGGACATTCCCCATCACATCGCCAATCACGTACACCCGGTCATCGCGCTCGGAGAGGAAGGTGGGGAGTTGCACGTTGGCCCAGCGATCGCCCAAGCCTGCGGTGCGCACAATCTCGCCGGCCTTCATGGGCGGGATGATGTTGGCCAGGTCAAACTCGAACTCGCCCAGGCCGGTCTTGACGGTTTTCTTGGCGTAGTCAATGGCAGTTACTTCGGCCTGGGGGATGTACTGGATGTAGTCCTTGTAAAGGTCGTTGAAGGCCGCCGTGAAGCCGGGAGCCTTGGAGATGGGGCCGGGGTTGGCATCCAGCACAATGACCTTGCCCTTGATCTGGTTGGTCTTGAGGTAGTAAGCCAGCATGGCGGCCCGCTCGTAGGGGCCGGGCGGGCAGCGGTAGGG
>CAZIXH010000433.1:0-7401 GCA_964543055.1 uncultured bacterium | reverse complement strand
ATGCCGAGGCCATGGCTTCTGCCGCCCGCAATCTGTTGCAGGCCACCTATGCCCTCTCGACCACCGGGGTGGCCGGGCCCGAGGCGCTCGAGGGCCAGCCAGTCGGCACCCTCTACGTGGGCCTGGCGGGGCCGGGCGGTGCCAAGTCCAGGCACTACCGCCTGCCCGGCGCCAATCGGGAGATGCTGCGCCAGCGGGCAGCCCATGCCGCCCTGGCGTTTCTGGTATCCGAACTGGGGGGAACCCGATGACGATACCGCACATTCTGTTTCTGAGTTATGAAAACATGGGGTCAACCCCCTCCACAAACTTGGCCCACTCCATCGGCAAACCTGGCCCTCGTCCCTCGACCCTCGGCCCCTGGCCCGTTGGAAGGGGGCCCTCATGAGGCTCTTTTACGCCATCTTCCCCCCGCCCAAGGTGCAAGAAGCCCTGGGCGAGGCCCAGGCAAAGGTGCGGGGCTTCAAGGGCTGGAAGCTGAGCCCACCCCACCAACTCCACATCACCCTGCTCTTTTTAGGACCACAACCCGAGGAGCGCCTGCCGGAGTTCCGCCGAATCGGACGGGAAGTAGCCGCCACAGTGCCTGATTTTGAGGTAGAACTGGCTGGCACGGGGTACTTCCCCGCCACAGGCTCACCCCGGGTCTGGTTTGTCAAGGCCACCGGAGCGGGTCTGGAACCCCTGGCGAAAGGGCTACAACAAGCACTTCCAGACATAAAACCCGCAGCGTTCCACCCCCACTTGACCCTGGCCCGTAAAAAAGGCCCGGCCCCCCGCATCGGGCCGTTGGTGATGAATCTACAGTTCCAGGCCAAAGCAGTATGCTTGGTGGAGTCTAGGCTGGAGCGTTCGGGTTCACAGTATCGCGTTATAGAGCAGTTTCCGCTTGGTTGAATAGCATCCCCCGCAATCTGAGGAGCGTATATGGATAAGGAGAAACAAAAAGCGTTGGAAGGGGCTTTAAAGTCCATCGAAAAGCAGTTTGGTAAAGGGGCCGTGATGCGCCTGGGCGAAGCCCCCCGGCAGCAGGTGGATGTGATTTCCACCGGAAGCCTGGGTCTGGACATGGCCCTGGGCATCGGCGGGATTCCCAAGGGGCGGATCATCGAGATTTATGGCCCCGAGTCCGGCGGCAAGACCACCCTGGCCCTCTCGATTGTGGCCCAGGCCCAGGCGGCAGGGGGCGTGGCAGCTTTTGTGGACGCCGAACACGCCCTCGACCCCATCTATGCCAAGAGCCTGGGGGTCAATACCGACGATCTGCTGGTCTCCCAGCCCGACACCGGCGAACAGGCCCTGGAAATTGTGGAACTGCTGACCCGCTCGGGCGCCATAGACGTCATTGTGATAGATTCGGTGGCGGCCCTGGTACCCCAGGCCGAAATCGAGGGGCAGATGGGCGATGCCTTTGTGGGCATCCAGGCCCGCTTGATGAGCCAGGCCCTGCGCAAGCTGACGGCAGCGCTCTCTAAAAGCAACACGGCGGCAATCTTTATCAACCAGATCCGTGAGAAGGTGGGCGTCATGTACGGCAACCCCGAGACCACCCCTGGCGGGCGGGCTCTCAAGTTCTATGCCTCGGTGCGGCTGGATGTGCGCAAGCAGGGCCAACCCATCAAGGTGGGCAACGATGCGGTGGGCAACCGGGTGCGGGTCAAGGTGACCAAGAACAAGCTGGCCCCCCCCTTCCGTGAGCACGAGATCGAGCTGTACTTCGGCAAGGGCATTGACCCCCTGGCCGACCTGGTGACGGTAGCGATTGCCACCGAAGTGGTGGATAAATCGGGCTCCTGGCTTTCCTACGGCGAGACCCGGCTGGGCCAGGGCAAGGAGAAAGCTGCCGAGTTCCTCAAGGGCGAACCCCGGATGGCCCAGGAGATCCGCGAGAAAGTTTTGGCCCAAGCTGGTAAGCTATCGGTATTGGCAACCCCAGGAGAGGACGAGGAGTCCTCTGCCGTGGTTGCCGAAGCTTAAACTGCTTGCTAGGTGGGGTTCTCCCAGTATGAAGGGCCAGGAAGCCATTGTTCTCAAAATCTGCCCGGTGGCATTTAACCGGGCCAAGGGGCGGCTTGGTGTAGAGCTTGGAAGCGGTCTACCTCTGGTGTGGCGTTTGGCTCGAGCAAATCCAGCGGCGGTTCCCACCCTTACTCCGCAGGAGCGGGGCGAAAGACCCCGACAATCCGGCGTGATCTGGAAGATGTCAGGGAACTTGTCTGTGCCCGGATTTGCCCGAAATAGCAGGAGATTTATTTAGCAACTAAACGCCCGCCAGACCCGAAACTGTGAGAACCTCCTTGCAAACCCTGGAGGTACCGATGGCTTTTACACCCCTGGATCTGATACTCACCCTCATCGTTATCGTGCTGGCGGTGGTCGTGGTGCTGCTACTGCAGCGCAGCAACCGCCAGAGCGAGGTTAATAAAAGCGAACTCGAGGCCGCCCGCCGCGAGGCCCAGCAAACCCTGGAAGCGGCCCGACGCCAGGCCCAGACGGCACTGGAGCAGGCCCAGGCCCAGGCCAAAACCCAGCTCGAGGCCGCCCGCAGCGAGGCCCAGAGCCTGCGGCAAAGCGCCCAGGCCGAGGTGCAAAACCTTCGCCAGAGCGTGCAGGCCGAGCTCGAGCGCCTGCGCACCCAGGGTGAGGAGCGCCTGCGCCAGCAGCTCCGAGAGGAGCGCGAACGCCTGCAAGCTAGCCTGCAAGCCGAGCGCGAAGCCCTGGTCAGCGAACGCGCTTCCATTCAAGCCGAGCGCGAGCGACTGCAAGCCGACCTCCAGGCCAGCCGGGCCGAACGCGAGGAACTCAAGCGCGAAACCGAACGGCTGGCCCGGCGTGGGGAACAACTCGATGCCCGCGCCGCCAAGCTCGACGAGCAGGAAGAAAAGCTCGATGCCCTGGAGAAAGCCCTCGAGGCCCGCCAAGCCGAGCTGGCCCAGCGCGAGCGCCAGATTGACCTGAAGCTCCAGGAGGTGGCGGGGATGAGCGCAGAAGAAGCCCGCAACCTGCTGCTCTCGCGGCTCGATGCCGAACTCGAGGAGGAAAAGGCCCTGCGGGTCAAGGCCAACCTGGAGCGCATCCGGCTCGAGGTTAAGCGCGAGGCGCAAAAGCTTTTGGCCCAGGCCGCCCAGCGCCAGGCCTCCGAGACCGCAGCGGCCCTGGCGGTTTCGGTGGTGCCCATCCCCTCCGATGCCATGAAGGGCCGCATCATCGGGCGCGAGGGCCGCAACATCCGCACCTTCGAGGCCCTCACGGGCGTAGACCTGATTATTGACGACACCCCCGAGGCCGTACTGCTCAGCAGCTTCAACCCCATGCGCCGCGAAATCGCCAAGATGGCCCTGGATCAGCTGGTGCAGGATGGGCGCATCCACCCCAGCCGCATCGAGGAAGTGGTGGAAAAAGCCAAAAACGAGATGAAAACCTTCATCTACGAGCGCGGCGAGGAAGCCGCCCTGGAAGCCGGGGTGGTGGGGCTCAAACCCGGCCTGGTACAGCTTTTGGGCCGCTTGCACTTCCGCTCATCGTATGGCCAGAACGTGTTGAAGCACTCAGTGCAGGTAGCGCACCTGACCGGCATCATGGCCTCGGAGCTGGGGCTGGATGCCGCCCTGGGCCGCCGGGCCGGGCTGCTGCACGACCTGGGCAAGTCGGTAGATCGCGAGATCGAGGGCACCCACGTCGAAATCGGCATCACCCTGGCCTCCCGCTTCGGTGAGCCCAAGGAAGTCATTGACGCCATTGCCCACCACCACGACCCCGAAAACGGCGAGACCCTCTACTCGGTGCTGGCTGCCGCCGCCGATGCCATCAGCGCGGCCCGCCCCGGTGCCAGGCGCGAGAGCCTGGAAGAGTACATCCAGCGCCTCGAGCAGTTGGAGCGCATCGCCCTCAGCTTTCCCGGCGTGGACAACGCCTTTGCCGTACAGGCGGGGCGCGAGGTGCGGGTCATCGTCAAGCCCGACCGCATCAGCGACGCCAAAGCCACCCTGCTGGCCCGCGAAATTGCCGGGCGCATCGAGCGCGACATGAACTACCCCGGCCAGGTACAGGTGACGGTGGTGCGGGAGAGCCGGGCTGTGGACTACGCCAAGTAATCCCGCTCATCCTTGCCACCCTGAAATCCTGTGGCGCCCCCAAAAGAGGATCCGCCTGCACAGGGGGAAGGGGATTTAGACAGACTGTCCATTGCGTCTGAGGGGTTCTAGCTCCTACCATGGGCCTATCTGGGCTTCACCCCTCCCCGCAAAGTTTACTGGCCCACAAGGAGGCGATATATGGCAGTCAAGGAACCCGAAATCACCCTCAAGCGCGTTTCGCACTGGATTGGCGGCAAGCTGGTCGAAGGCCACTCGGGCCGAAGCGGCGTGGTCTGGAACCCCGCCACCGGGCAGCAACAAGCCACCGTAGACTTCGCCTCGGTGGAGGAGATGGACAAAGCGGTGGCTGTAGCCAAGGAAGCCTTCAAGACCTGGCGGCAAACCCCCCTTTCGCGCCGGGCCGAGATTATGTTCAAGTTCCGCGAGCTGGTGGATCATAACCGCCGCAAGATTGCCGAGCTGGTCTCGCTCGAGCACGGCAAAACCCTCGCCGATGCACAGGGCGAGGTGGCCAGGGGGCTCGAGAATGTGGAGTTCGCCACCGGCATCCCGCACCTCCTGAAGGGGGGCTTCTCCGAGCAAGCCAGCCGCGGGATTGATGTCTATCAGATCCGCCAGCCGCTCGGGGTGGTAGCGGGCATTACGCCCTTCAACTTCCCGGCCATGGTGCCCATGTGGATGTTCGCCAACGCCATCGCCTGCGGCAACACCTTCATCCTCAAGCCCTCCGAAAAAGACCCCTCCCCCAGCCTTTTCCTGGCCGAACTCTTGCAACAAGCGGGCCTTCCCGACGGGGTGTTTAACGTGGTACACGGCGACAAGGTAGCGGTGGACCGCATCCTCGAGCACCCCGACATCAAGGCCGTGAGCTTTGTGGGCAGCACCCCAGTTGCCCGGTACATCTACGAGACCGGCACCAAAAACGGCAAGCGGGTGCAGGCTCTGGGGGGCGCTAAAAACCATATGCTGGTGCTGCCCGATGCCGATATTGGCATGGCCGCCGACGCCGCCGTGAGCGCGGCCTACGGCTCGGCGGGCGAACGCTGTATGGCCATCTCGGTGGTGGTGGCGGTGGGCGACCAGACCGCCGATAACCTGATCGCCGCCATCAAAGAGCGCATGCCCAAAATCAAGGTGGGGCCGGGGCTCGAGGAAGGTGTGGAGATGGGCCCCCTGATCACCCGTGAGCACCGCGACAAGGTGGCTTCGTACATCGAAAACGCCCCCCAGGAAGGGGCTACTGTGGTGGTGGACGGACGCCAGGACCCCATCGCCCAGTCCGAAGGTTTCTTCCTCGGCACCAGCCTGCTCGACCATGTCAAGCCCGGTATGAAGTGCTACAACGAGGAAATTTTCGGGCCGGTGCTGAGTGTGGTACGGGTCAAGACCTACGACGAGGCCATCCGGCTCATCAACGAGCACCCCTACGGCAACGGCACGGCCATCTTCACCCGCGATGGCGGCGCTGCCCGGCAGTTCCAGTTCGATGTGGAGGCCGGCATGGTCGGCATCAACGTGCCCATCCCGGTACCGGTGGCCTACTACAGCTTTGGCGGCTGGAAGGCCAGCCTGTTCGGCGACCTGCATATGTACGGCCCCGAGGGGGTGCAGTTCTATACGCGGGCCAAGGTGGTCACGAGCCGCTGGCCCGACCCCAGCACCTCCAAGGTAGACCTGGGCTTCCCGCAGGTGCGGTAGAGCAGGTTGCTGGAGCTTTTGGACCCCCACTGCGGTTGCGTGGGGGTTTTTGCATTGGGGCTACCCCCTGAACACCCGCTTCACCTTATCCCAGAAGCCTTCGGGGGCAACCTCCTCGCCGACTTCGTGGGCGTACTGGCGCAATAGTTCGCGGGCTTTTTTGGAGAGATGCTGGGGCACGGCAATTTGCGTAACCACACGCAGCTTGCCCCGGCTGCGGCTGCCCGGGTGGGGCAAACCCTGGCCCTCGAGCTCGAACACCTCGCCGTCGTGGGTGCCGGGAGGTACGGAGAGCTCGAGCTCCCCCTCCAAACCAGGTATATGGGTCTTGACCCCCAACGCCGCCTGGGCCAGCCCCAGCTTGAGTTCGTAGATCAAGCTGGAGCCTTCGCGGTGGAGGTGGGGGTGAGGGCGGATGTGCGGACGCACATACAGGTCGCCGGGCCCACCCGGCCCCAGGTTGCCCATGCCCGAAACCCGCAAAAGCTGGTTATCGTCTATGCCTGCCGGCATATTGACCTTGATTTTTTCCGAGCGTCGTACCCGCCCTTGGCCCTTGCAGGTCGGACAGGTCTCAGTAAGTGTATAACCACGTCCCCTGCAGGCCGCACAGGGGGCCTGGGCCACCATATTGCCAAAAATGGTGCGCTGGACTTGCTCGATACTGCCCCGTCCGTTACAGGAGCGGCAGGTTTGGCGCTTGCCACCCTGCCCATTGCAGGTTTCGCAGGTTACCAGGCGGTCATACTCGATTTCCTTCTCTACGCCGTGGAGCACGTCCACCAGCTCCATCTCGACGGCGGCTTCCAAATCCTCGCCCCTTGGTGCGCGGCCTCCCCCGCCACCAGGCGAGCGGAAGCCAAACACCTGCTCAAACAGGTCGAAAATATCTCCAAAATTGCCGCCACCTGCGCCAAACCCGCCGGGTGTCGCAGTACCGTAGCGGTCGTAGTTGGCCCGTTTTTCGGGGTCGGAGAGCACCGCGTAGGCTTCGTTGATTTCCTTGAACTTCTCCTCGGCGGCCTTGTTGCCGGGGTTTTTGTCGGGGTGGTACTGAAGCGCCAGCTTGCGATAGGCCTTCTTTATTTCCTCGGCATTCGCATTCCTGTCCACGCCCAGGGTTGCGTAATAGTCGTTCATCGAAGTTTAGTCTAACAGGCTTAGGTATTTTTCTTGTGGGATTGAACACACGGGAACCCCCGTTTTTTTCTGATAGCTACCAAAACCCCCGTACAGCACAACCACTTGGCGATGCTAAGGTTCGTCCGTATCCCAACCAGCCACCAACTCCACAGATGCGCCCTCGAGCCTCATCTCCAGACCCTGGCCCTATTTTGACAAACCGCATAGACCCCTGTATATTCAGCCTAGATGCGATTCTCCGCGCGAGCTATCCTGTAACGGCGCTCTGCTTCGGAAGAGGCCGTCAGGGTGTGCCCAGCGGGGAATCTTTTTTGTTTGGAGGGTATGCATGGTTCTTTTGACGCCCGGCCCCACCCCCATTCACCCCAGGGTACAGACCCTGTCTTTTATACACATTTCCGACCCCACGAGACCGCACTAGATCTCGTATGCGGGCCTGCGCTTGAAAAAAAAAACGCAACGG